>CALWVQ010000081.1 GCA_944385025.1 uncultured Eubacterium sp. | reverse complement strand
AGGGCGACTGGCAGCACGACGAAAACGGGCACTGGAAGCTCTGCGTCTGCGGTGCAGAAGTCGATAGAGCAGCACACACGGGCGGCGTAGCGACCTGCACGGAAAAAGCAGTCTGCGATGTCTGCGGCGAGGAATACGGCGAAGTAAACGCCGCAAGCCACACAAACCTTGTAAAAACCGAAGCCAAAGCCGCCACCCATATGACCGAGGGCAACATCGAATGCTGGTACTGCGACGGCTGCGATAAGTATTTCAGCGATGAAGCCGGTACAAAAGAAATTGCCCTTAAAGATACGGTTATTCCGAAGCTGACGGAGCATACCGCCGACGGAACAGGCTGGCATTCCGATGAAACGAACCATTGGAACACCTGCGAGTGCGGCGAGAAGCTGAACGAAGCCGCCCACACTTTTGAGTGGGTAACGGATAAGGAAGCGACTGCCACAGAAGCAGGCTCTCGGCACAAGGAATGCACCGTTTGCGGCTATGAGGAAGCGGCGGTGGAAATCCCCGCAACGGGGACAACAGACCCGTCCGAGCCGCCGACGGATACCGATAAGCCAAGCGGCGACCAGACCGGCGATACCACTTCTCCGCAGACCGGCGACGACAGCAATATCGCTCTTTGGATGGCGTTGATGTTAGCTGCGGGCGCTGTCCTGACCGGCACAGCCGTTTACAGCCGCAAGAGAAAATACTGCAGATAAATCCATATATAACCATGCGCCCTGTGGAATGAAACCACGGGGCGCATTTTCTATGTATGCACCGCAGGAAACCTGCGGTGTTGTTTTCGATGTGAAAGCTATCGTTCCATGTCGTGGGTTTTGCGCTTTGACTTTTGACTTTTGCCCTCTGCTTGAAGCTGGCACAGGCGTTTCAATACGCTCTCCCGTTCAGGCGGCTTTGCCTGCTCTTTTTGGGCGGGTTTCTGCTTTTCCCTACATTCGGCGCGCTGATACTTGTACGTCTGTATATGGGCGCTGTTTATTCGGTATGTGCATCGGCAACAATGACATTGGCAAGCGACGTTTTGCCTGTGGCAAAAATCACTGAAGGAATCAGCAGATTTGCTTTTACTATATCAATCGGAATGGCAGTGGGTCCTTACGTCGGTATTCAGGTACAAAACAATATGAGCAGTAAGGCATCATTTTTAACTGTATTTGCCATCACGGTAGCTGCATTTATCTGCGTTGCCTGCTGCAAAATCAGTTATCCGAAAATCAAGAGAAACAAATTTTCAATTAAAGACACTATTTACAAACCTGCCGTACCGTTTATGCTCAATATGATGTTTTTGATGATTCCATACGGGGCAGTTATTGCCTATTCATCAATTTTAGCACAGGAAAAGGATTTAACGGCATTTCTGCCCTACTTTTATATAACCTTGGTTGCAGGTATGCTTCTTTCAAAGCTGTCAACTCAAAAATACATTGACGCAGGAAAATACAGACCTATGGTTTACGCAAGTCTTGTTATTTTAGTTGTAACAATGATAAGTTATCTTTTCCTTACAAGCGGAGTACACCTTCTTATTGCAGGATTTTTCTTCGGTATCGGCTACGGAATTTTACAGCCTCTTTTCCAGTCTTTCGTTACAGGAACTACCCCTACACAAAGCCGTGGACTTGCAAACGCAACATATATGCTTTCTTATGATATAGGAATAGGTATAGGCTCATTATTGATGGGATTTCTTCAGGAATCTATCGGATTATCAAAGGGCTTTGCCCTGACAGCCATTGCCTATTTAGCAGGTGCAGTAGTATTCGCCGTTTGGGTGGACAAGTATTATCAAAATCAAAAAAATGCTTATGAAAGTCAAAACGCACAATAATTTCACTTGAAAAAAGCCGTGAAATCTCTCATAATACAATATATAAATAACTTAACGGATGGATTAAAATGAAGAAAGTTGTGTTTTGGGATTTTGACGGCACTCTTGTTTACTGCCATCACCTGTGGAGCAACAGCGTTTTTGACGCATTAAAAAGCGTTGAACCTGACACGGACGTTTCCTTTCAGGAAATACGCAAACATATGGCTTACGGCTACACTTGGCACACACCTGAAAAGGATTTTACCGCCTACAAGGGTGAAAAATGGTGGGAGCTGATGAACGCTCATATTTATAAAACCTATCTGCTTTTAGGTCTTGATGAAAAAAAGGCAAAACAGGCGACGGAAAAGGTAAGAGGACTTATTAAAATAAAAGAAAAATATTTTCTTTTTGACGATACTGTTGAAACCCTAAAGGCTTTGCAGGGTCAGGGAGTAAAAAATGTTATCCTGTCAAACAACTATCCCGAATTAGAAGAAACGGTTACCGCGCTGGAATTAAAGGATTATTTTGACGGAATAATCGTATCTGCTCTTGAGGGTTACGACAAACCGAGAAAAGAGCTGTTTGAAATTGCAAAAAAGCGGTTTCCTGCCGACAAATATTTTATGGTGGGCGACAACCCTGTTGCAGATATTAAAGGCGGTAACGGTGCAGGAATGACAACCATTCTTGTTCACAACGGTTTTGACAGCAGCGCCGACTACTGTTTTGACTGCTTAAAGGACATATTAAACCTGACAAAATAAAAGGTCTGCACAGGCAGATCTTTTGTTTTTAATAATTGTAAACCTAATTTTTAATTTTAGTTGACAATGTCTTTACTGTGTGTCATAATCCTCAAAGCAAAGGAGAATTATTATGACACAAACAGCAGAAAACAAAGTAAATTCAAAGAAAAAATTTAAAACAATCGACCTTGTTTACATAGGTCTTTCAGCGGCGCTTATCACCGTATGCGCGTGGTTATCTATTCCTTTAACCGTTCCCGTAACCCTGCAAACCTTGGGAATCTGCCTTATCAGCGGTCTTTTCGGTGCAAAAAGAGGAACTGCCGCAACTATCATCTATGTACTTTTAGGTGTTATCGGTGTTCCTGTTTTTGCAGGATTTAAAGGCGGCATAGGCGCAGCTTTAGGCTCAACAGGGGGATACATTGTAGGCTTTATTTTTACTGCTCTTATTGCGGGACTTGTTGCGGACAAATTTAAAGGCAAGCTTGTTCCCACAATTCTCGGAATGGTTGCAGGAGTTGTTGCCTGCTACATTTTCGGCACTGCGTGGTTTGCCATTGTTTATTTAAGGCAGGGCACTCCCGAAAGCATCGGCACAATTTTAGGCTGGTGCGTTATCCCCTTCATTATCCCCGACCTTGTAAAAGTTGTTTTAGCGGGAATATTGTCAAACAGGCTTAAAAAATTTATAAAATAATCAATTTCCTTATTGTATTACGCTGTGCATTATTATATAATGTTGCCGACAAACAGTAAGGGAGAAAAAATATGCATCTTTTAGAGATAAACAAGGAAAAATATATCGGTCAGGCAGACCCGTTTATTTTTGAAACTAACGGCAAATTTTACATATACACCACAGGGGACGACGGTATTTACGCTTACTATGCCGACGACCTTTTCGGCAAGTGGAATTTCTACGGCAGAGTGTTCACATATCCCGATGTGGAGGACTTTTGGGCGCCGTCAGTTATCGAGATAGACGGCACCTACTATCTTTACTGCTCATTTGAATTTTACGGCGACACTCCCGACGAGGGCGGCCACAGGCAGACGATGCACGTTTCAAGCAGTAAAAATCCTTTGGGTCCTTTTGAAAACCCGAAACAGCTTTTGCACCCCTTTTCAATCGACTCCCACGTGGTTAAAAACGAAAGCGGACTTTTCATTTTTTATTCCACAAACCGCTTTGACGGCGACAGACCGGGTACATACATTGTAGTTGACAGACTTCTTGACCCCGAAACTGCAGAAGGTAAGCCCGTTACAGTAATCACCCCCACCCTTGACGAAGACGTTTATATGAAAGACAGATACAAAAAGGGCGTAAACTGGCACACTATTGAGGGTGCGTTCTACTTTAAAGAGGGTGACTGGCAGTACCTTATGTATTCAGGCAACTGCTATATGCAGCCAACCTACTACATCGGCTACGCAAGAGCAAAAACAGACGAAACCGATTTAACTAAAGTTAAATTTGAAAAATATCCCGATGAAAACACATACCACCCTGTTATGAAGGCAAACGAATTTGAAGAAGGCACAGGCCATCACTCAATGATTAAGTACAAGGGTCAGTGGTATGCAGTTTATCACGCAAGAGATATTGAGGACGACGGTTTAAGCGGAGACAGAAGAAACGCGCGAATCTGCAAGCTACACGTAAACGACGGAATTATAACCGCAGAAGTTTACAAAGACAAGGTATAAAATACGCATAAAAAAGCCACCGAAAAATCGGTGGCTTTTTGTTTTACAGCTTATTTTCCTCCTGATACTCCTTTGAAAACTCCGTATTAAGCTGACTGGGAACAGGTACTCCCATTTCCGTTTTTTCGTCGGGCTGTACGGTGGGGTTTGTAACCCAAGAGGAATAACGGTTTGAAAATTTCGGGTCAAGCTGATATTTTTCTTTATACCCCTTTTTATTTTTTTCAATCTGTGCAGAGTAATTAAAGTTGTTAAGGGAACTTGACGTTTGCTTATCTGTACTCATTTCTCGTATTACCCTCGGCAATGGCTTTCAAATCCTCAAGAGAATTAACCTTTGCTCCGCTTTGAATAATTGTTTCCTGTATCATTTCAGGAAGTGAATTAAAATACTGCTGCATTTGCGGCGTCATATTAAACATATCCGGCATATTAAAAACTCCTTTCACCTATATTTTTAGCACAAAAAGAATTTTTTAAAATTTGAAAATATTGGATATTTAATATTTTCTGCTAATGTTGAATTTAACACTATATAATGGTATAATTATTTTAACTATAATTACGGAGATACAAAATATGCCGAAAAACGAAATACAAAACGATAATTTAATTATCGGCAGAAATGCTGTTTTAGAGCTTTTAAAAAGCGGCAGGGAGATTGAAAACATTCTTGTTGCAAAGGGAGAAAAGGAAGGCTCAATAAATAAAATTATTTCAATATGCCGTGAAAGAGGCATTGTGGTAAAAAACGTTGACAGGAAAAAGCTGGATTTTATGTGCGGAATCGGCAACCACCAAGGGGTTGCGGCAAACGTGCCTGCACACAGCTACTCTACCGTTGACGAAATTCTTAATTTTGCAGAAGAAAAGGGAGAAAAGCCTTTTATCATCATCTGCGACGAAATTGAGGACAGCCATAATTTAGGCGCAATAATCAGAAGCGCCGAAGCCTGCGGCGTTCACGGAATTATTATTCCAAAAAGGCGCAACGTGGGGCTTAACTACATTGTGGCAAAAACCTCCTGCGGCGCACTTGAATATATGAAAGTGGCAAGAGTTGGCAACATTGCCGCAACAATAGACGAACTAAAAAAGAAAAACATCTGGGTTTACTGTGCCGATATGGACGGACAGCCTTGGTGCAAAACCGATTTTTCGGGAGGCTGCGCACTGGTAATCGGCAGCGAAGGCAAAGGAGTAGGCAGACTTGTAAAAGAAAAGTGCGACGTTACTGTATCTTTGCCTATGCTGGGAAAAGTAAATTCCCTTAACGCATCTGTGGCAGGGGGAATAATAATGTACGAAATCGCAAGGCAGAGATTAGGACTTTAACAGGATTAAGTGGTGAAAATGAAGGAAAATTTATCAATAGACGACATCATAAAACAGGCGGAGGAAATCAGAGAAAAAACAGTAAAGCGCGCCCAGAGTGCGATAGAAAGCACCGAGGCACAGGCTAAAGAGGCGACAAGCAAAACTATTGAAATTCCAAAACCCCAGCCAAAAAAGGTAGAAAATATAGAAAAAACAAGAGTAGTAAGCACCCCGAAGCCTGCTGTTGACCAAAAGACAAAGGCAATAAGGCAGGAAGAAAAAACGGGGGTAGTAAGCGACATTTCACAGGCGAAAAAAAGCTTTTTTAAAAATCAGTCAAAAGAGCCTGTATATTCTAAAAGACCTCCCGAAATTATTGAGCGCCCTGCAACAATAAAGAGCAAGTCAAGATTTGACAAAACATCTGATTTAGAAGAAATCCCCACAATAGTTGCAGTGGACGAACTGGAAAAAACTATAATAAACAGTACAAAAAGTCCTGTTATTCAAAAGCAGGAAAACAGCGGTTATGACGAAAACGACCAAATTGTGCTGGAAGGGTTTGAGGACTTACAGCAGGACAGACACGTAGAAAAAATTGACGAAGATGTGGCGGAACAGCAGCTTCTTGAACGAAGAAAGGAAAAAGTAAACAAATTCAGGCTTTCAAATCAGGAGGACTCTACGGAATCATCCAGCAACTCTGTTTTAAAAGGTGAATTTACAAAAAGCGACGAAAAAACTGCCCTTTTGGAAAAGCTTTTTGCTTCAAAATCTTCCGTTACCGTTACTGTTATTATTACCTTGGTTTTAGGAATACCGCTGGCTCTTTTAACAATTTTCAAAGACAGCGCTTATATGCCGTCGTTTCTTCTTGACTACACGGCATATTTTATAACAGTTACAGTACTATACGGTATAACGATACTGATTAACATTAAAACTATTTTCCACGGTTTCAACTTTAAAAACGGAATTAACAGCGACTTTCCAATCGCTTTTTCAAACCTGCTGATATTGGCGCACACCATACTGTTGTGTGTTGACAGCAATGTTTACATAGACGGCGGCAACGCTTTTGCCCTTGCAGGAGCTTTTTCCCTGCTTTTAAGCAGTCTGGGCAAAAGGGCGCTTATCAGCAGAATTATAAAAAACTTTGAATTTCTTGTAAGTCAAAACGAATGTCACACCGTTGAAACGATCACAAATACTGTGGACGCAACTATAATCAGCCGCGGATTGCTGACAGGCGAGGCTAACCTGAAAACAAGCATTAAAACAGACTTTCCTACAAATTTTCTTGAAATCAGCTCAAGCGACGAACCTGCCGACAAAATTGCAAAAATAACAGGCAGCGTAATGATTGCCCTGAGTATTGTGCTTTTCGGCGTATTTTGGTTTGTCAATAAAAATCTGAATGTGGGCATGAACATAGGCATCTGCTCTTTGGCAGTTTCGGCGCCTGTATCAGCTTTGCTTAACACAAACAGCGCACTTTACGGAGTTTCCCGCGTTTTGAAAAAAAGCGGCGCTATGATAAACGGCTTTGAAGGTGCAAGAGTCATTGACGACGCCAACGCCATTGTTATTGAGGCACATGATCTTTTTGGCCCGAACAGTTGTCAAATACACGGCATTAAGACCTTTAACGGAGCAAAAACAGACGACGTTATACTGAAAACGGCATCTGTAATTATGAAAACGAAAAGTCCCCTGTCTTATCCCTTTGATGAGGTGGTTATCGGCAAGCAGACTATTCTGCCTGATGTTGACGGAGTTGTTTATGAGGACAAGCTCGGCACATCGGCTTGGATATACAGAAAGAAAATTCTTGTAGGTACAAGGGAGCTTTTAATCCACCACGGAGTTGACGTGCCCAGAATAGAGTATGAGCAGAGATACGCAAAAAAAGGCAGAAAAATCCTTTACCTTGCAGTTACAGGCAAGCTTATGGCAATGTTTGTAGTGTCATATAACGCTGACCCAACCCTGAAAAGAGCCCTGAAAAAGCTTGAAAAAAGCGGTATGACGGTACTTGTTAAAAGTTCTGACCCGTATATAAACGACGAAAGCATTGCACAGCTTTTTTCTCTGCCTGATGGTTTTGTAAGAGTAATGACGGCATCTAACGGCAGAGCCTTTGAAAAATACTCAAATATGTGCGTGGAAAAATCACCTGCATATGTAGTTCACGACGGCAGTGCTCTGGGCTTTGTTTCAGCTATGTGTGCAGCAGAAAATATTGAAGAAACAAGACGTATTTTAAGCGTCCTTGTGTCCTTTGGGTCTGCTGTGGGAATCGGCGTGGTAACGCTTTTAAGTATTATTGACGGCATCGGTCAGCTTGACAGCGTAAACGTGATAGTATTTCAAACCCTGTGGTGTCTGTTCATAGAAGTAGTTTCAAAAATCAAGCGTTTAGGTATGTAAAAAAACACTCCTGTTTTGTATAATTTTCCATTTACGGTTAATTATATTTGTGACAGGAGTGATTTTTTTGAACAATTTAGAAGGAACAAAAACACAGGCTAATTTAATGGCGGCATTCGCTGGGGAAAGCCAGGCGAGAAACAAGTACACCTACTATGCCGACAAGGCAGAGCAGGACGGTTTTGTGCAGATTGCGGAGATTTTCAGAGAAACGGCGAAAAACGAAAAGGCCCACGCTGAAATTTGGTTTAAACTGCTTAACGGTAACGAACTAAAGGATACGGCATCCAACCTTGAAGACGCGGCAAATGGTGAAAACTACGAATGGACGCAGATGTATAAAACTTATGCCGACGAGGCGAGAGCAGAGGGCTTTGACCATATTGCCTATTTGTTTGACGCTGTGGCAAAAATAGAGGAGGAGCACGAAAAGCGTTACAGAAAACTCCTTGAAAATGTAAATGGCGGACTTGTTTTCAGCCGTGACGAAGACAAAATTTGGATTTGCTCCAACTGCGGCAATGTAATTATAGGCAAAGAAGTGCCGAACCAGTGCCCTGTGTGCAAAAAACCGAAATCCTATTTTAAAATTAAAGAAAATAACTACTAAAAAAAGCCCGTACAACGTACGGGCTTTTACTTTACTGTAATTCAACTGTTGTTACAACCTTGTCGTCGCTAAGCGAGAACAGCTCTGACACCTCTACCTCAACAGGAGTAGTTGTATCTCTTAAAACATATACCTTTTTAACGTCCTTTGTTACTCCCGGCTTAATTTCTACATCAAAATAATCGGCGTCATCATCGGTAATAGCCGTTTCAAGACCTACGCCGTCTTGATATGCGTTTGCCTCAAGGGCAACATCAAAGCTCATGGGCTCGCTTGAGTTATTTGTAAATTCGTATGTAATAATAACAGCGTCCTTACCCTCCCAGTCAGTTGTAAGAGATGCGCTTTTTACCTTGCACCCATAGTCGCCTAATGCGTTGCCCTCTGATGCCTGAAGGCTGTCGTTTTGAGTGTTTTCTTCTTCGCTTTCAGAGTAGGAGTAACTGTCTTGCTCCAAACTTTCATCTACTGCATCGGCAAAAAGCGTTCCGCCTGCAACTGCCGAAATGATATAAAATCCCAACGAAAGTATAAAACTTACAAGAGCGCATATACCGCTTACTTTTGCAGTCTTCGGTCTTTCCTTCTTTTTAACAAGGAAAATAATAAGTCCCGCAACAGGGATTATAAATGACAAAATTGCCAGTCCCACGCTTGCCTTTTCCTCGGCAGGAGCCTGAGGCGGCTGATAAAACTGCTGATTTGCATATGGATTATTTTCGTTTTGTTGGTTAAAACTATTGTTTTGATTATTGTCTGTCATAAGAATACCTCCTCATTTATAGGTTAATATTAACACATAAGTATTCATTTTGTCAACATATGTGTTCATTATAATGAAAAATTTAGCCTAAACTACAATTAGGTGATGTATATGTTTATTCCGACTCTTGACGCCAAAATCGTAGGCGAGGCAATTGCAGATTTCAGAAAAGAAAAAGGAATATCGCAGGAGGTTTTAAGCGGGCTTGCAGACATTGGAAGAACCCATTTGTCCGCCATAGAAAGAGGTGAAAGAAAGCCCACTCTTGAGACTCTTTACAGAATATCCTGCGCTCTGGGCATAAAAATGAGCGATATTGTAACTGAAATAGAAAAACGATTAAAATAATCATTGTTAATATTTTAACAAATTATATTGATTATGCCTCGTTAATATGATATTATTAAGAAGAGATGAGGAGGTAATTTTATGGATTACGAGAACAATAATAACAACATAAACAACGACGTTGACAACCAAGGCACATACTACAAGCCTCCCGAGGCACAGCCTGATACACCGCAGGAGAACCAGGCGCAGTATAATCCCCAAGAACAAAACCAAAACCAGTATCAATACCAAAATCCTAATGTAAATCAAAATCAATATCAAAATCCTAACGTAAATCAGAATCAGTATCAGCAGTATCAGTACCAAAATCCAAATCAGTACCCTAATCAAAATCAGTATCAGCAGTACCAGTACCAAGGAGCTCCTATGCCGCCGCAGGAAGAAAAGGCAAATGTGGGACTGGCAATTTTGTCCTTCTTAATTCCCCTTGCAGGTCTTATTATCTTCCTTGTGGAAAAGGACAAAAAGCCTAAGACGGCAAAAACCAGCGGTATATGCGCTCTTGTAAGCTTTATACTTTACATTGTCTTTTATGTAGTGATATTTGTTGTCGGAATAGTCGGATCATCTGTTGCTTACAACGCAATACAGGACGAATACAGCGACTACGGCAACTACGAATTTGACGAAAATTGCGACGACAATTTTGACGATGAGTATTATTTTGAAGAGGAATACAATTTCTAATAACGCAACATAAAAAGGCTGTGCTTGTGCACAGCCTTTTTATTTATAATCTTCTACGTCAAATTTTTTATCTTTAAAATAATAATCTCTGTCCCTTTCGGTAACATATCTTATTACTTTACAGGGATTACCCGCTGCAATGGCATTATCAGGAATATCTTTTGTAACAACGCTGCCTGCGCCGATTACCACATTGTCGCCGATAGTAACCCCCGGAAGAATTACGGAATTACCGCCTATCCACACATTACTGCCGATAGTGACGGGGATACCGTATTCATATGTTGAATTGCGGCTGTCGGGATGAATGGGATGACCCGCAGTGTAAATTGACACGTTGGGAGCAACCAGCACATTGTCGCCGATTGTCACCTTGCCAACGTCAAGAACAGTCAGGTTATAATTAACCCAAAAATTCTTTCCCGCCTCAATATTATAGCCGTAATCACAGTGAAATGGCTGTTCGATATACACACCTTCTCCCACTTTTCCGAAAAGGCTTTTTATGATTTCGTTTGCCTTTTCTCTTTCACTTGGGCGCAGGTTGTTAAAGTCGTATATTTTTTCCTTGCAGGCAAGCCTTTCCTCCTCAAGTCCGTCAAGATTTGCTTTGTACGGCAGACCTGCAAGCATTCTTTCCTTTTGGTTCATAATATCACTCCGAAAAATCAGTTAAGGGGGGAATTGTCGCTGCCCTTTGGCGCATTTTTCTCATTTACCTGAACGGTTTCCTTGTTAAGTTTCATTATAGGAATCATCAAACCGGGGATACCTGTAAAGGCAGTAACGGTGTGAATAATCTGCCTGATAAACGTGAAAAGCTGGTCAAAGGAGGTAGTGTGAATATCTGCCTTTTGGTCTTCGTCGCCATAGGTAAATTCTGCCACAGCTTCTAACTTAATTTCAAAGGGATTAAGCTGTGAGTCAATAACTCTTAAATCCATAACTGCAACACAGGTTTTGTTGTCGTCCATATAATTCACATTATATTTAAGCTGGTTTTGGAGCTTTAACTGCACTCCCGGCTTAACTTTATTTTCAATTTCAAGGCGGTTTACCTTGTATCCTTTAAGCTCTACCATTTTACACCTCTGAATATTTTACGTTGTTAAATTTATAATCTTCTGTTTCTCCGTTTACTGCTTTGCCGTCAAAGCGGATAAGCTGTAAATTCTCCACATTTTCAGCGTCGATAGCGTGCTTGTAATTATCGCAAAGGTTGCCCCAGCGGGTTTTAGTCTTTTCAATAGTTACGTCCTTGGCATATCTGATAAAGAATGCAGAGTTATCGTACTCCTCAACTCCCCAGTCAAGACAAGGTCTTAAATCGTAAAGTCCGCAGTTCCACTTGCTTGTTTTCGTAAGCTCAATACGGCAGTTTTCAAAAGTAACGTCCTCAATAATATTATCAGCGTTGCCGTGGATAAGAACGCCGTTTTCACCCTTTGCGGTAACGTTGAAGAAACGGATATTTTTAATAGTACCGCTCTTTGTATTTTCGTCACGGTTAAATGTGGTAATAACGATAGGCTCGGCAGTTCCCCACCAGTCAGGGCAGAAACGCCTTGTTTCAATAATAATATTCTGATACGTTACGTTTTCAACACAGCCGCCGTCACGGATTTGAATTGAAAGACCTCTGTTTGTACGGCTGATAATGCAGTTTGAAACGATTACATTTTTAAAATCGCCTACGCCCTCTGTACCGATTTTGATAGCGGCAGAGGTGGAAACAAGAGTACATCCGTCAATAACAATATTTTCACAGGGGCCGTATTCGCTGTTGCCCTTTGACGCTTTAAGGCAAATACAGTCGTCGGCACAGGTTACGTGACAGCCTAAAATCCTTACGTTTGAGCAGTGGTCGGGGTCAATACCGTCGCTGTTTGCCACGTCCAAATCATTTAAAATTCTGATTCTGTCAATAAGAACGTCGTCACAGCCTGCTGGGTGAAGAGTCCAGAAAGGAGCGTCCACTACCGTAAATTCTTTAAAGGTGATATGATTGCTTTTTTCCACATACATTACTGTGGGACGTGGATAAAAGTCACCTGTTACGTAATACTGGTCCTTACGTGCTACAAAAGCGTGGCCGTTAGCGTCGATAACGCCCTCGCCGCTTATGGTGCAGTTGTCAGCCTCAAAGCCGTAGATAAATACAAAACTGGGCTTGCCTGTTACAGGATTGCCGATAAGGGCTGTTTTAGGGTCGTTTATAAGCTTATTAGGTCTGATATAGCCGTCAATATTGCTTGTGGCTTTAAGACGCGCGCCCTTTTGAATGTGCAAATCAACGTTTGAGCGCAGTCTTATTGAATCGCTGTAAAAAGTCTTTCCGCTTTGGAGAACTACCTGTCCGCCGCCGTTTTTGGCACAGTCGTCAATAGCGTGCTGAATTGCAAACGCGTCGTTTGTCACTCCGTCGCCCTTGGCGCCGTACTGCATTACGTTGTAAATTTTCATATGTATACCTCTGTTTGCCGTTTTTTTAATAATATCATAAATTATATACCTTTACAACAGCATAATTTCTTTTGTTTTGGCTGTTGCAAAGACAAATCGCCCCAATTACCGATTGACATTAACTACCGCTTATAATATAATTAAGTGTAATCTAAAAATTGTGTTATTAGGAGAATTATTATGGTAAGAGCTATTGTGGGCGCAAACTGGGGCGACGAGGGTAAAGGCAAGATTACCGATATGTTCGCCGGTCAGAGTGACATTGTAATTCGTTTTCAGGGCGGTGCTAATGCAGGCCACACTATCATTAACGAACACGGCAGATTTGCGTTTCACCTAATGCCGTCAGGTGTTTGCTACGACCACACCACCTGCATTATCGGCAACGGCGTTGCACTTGATATTAACAAGTTTTTTAATGAGCTTGAGGACGTTAAAAAGGCAGGTCTTAACCCTAACCTTTTGGTAAGCGACAGAGCACAGATACTTATGCCCTATCACATTTTGCTTGACGAGTATGAGGAGGAAAGACTGGGCAAAAACGCTTTCGGTTCAACAAAGAGCGGTATCGCTCCCTTCTTCAGCGACAAGTATGCTAAAATCGGTATTCAGGTAAACGAGCTTTTTGACGACGAAACTCTCAAGGCTAAAATCAAGAATATCTGCACACTTAAAAATCTTACCTTTAAATATGTTTACAACAAACCTCTTCTTGACGAGGATGAGCTTTACAACACCTGTGTCGAGTACAGGGAAAAAATTGCTCCTTACGTGTGCGACACTCACACATATCTCGCCAAGGCTATGGAAGAGGGCAAAAACATTCTTCTTGAGGGTCAGCTGGGTACTCTTAAAGACCCTGATTTCGGTATCTATCCTATGGTTACATCTTCATCCACTCTTGCAGGCTACGGCGCAGTGGGCGCAGGTATCCCCCCTCACAAGATTGAGGATATAGTTGTTGTTACCAAGGCTTATTCATCAGCAGTCGGCGCAGGAGAATTTGTTTCCGAAATTCTTGACGAGGAAGAGGCTCAGGAGCTTCGTG
>CALWVQ010000080.1 GCA_944385025.1 uncultured Eubacterium sp. | reverse complement strand
AATAAAACAAGCAGAACAATCAACGCCGTATTAAATTTTGTGGAATAAAGTTTATCCATTTGAATTGCAAGCTGGGTAGTTGAACCCATTTTTTCAATGCCTTTATCACAGGCTTGGTCATATGAGTAACCGCAGTCGGTATAAAATTCAATTCTGTCTTCTAAATGGGAAATTAATTCGGCTTTTATTTCAGCTTTAGCCCTGCTGTTTTTTATCTGCTTAATAACAGAATCAATATATTCTTCTTTTTTCATATTTCACCTGCAAAGTTATTAATCAACATCTAACATACTTCGTTATATAGCCTTGTGTTACTATGCATATACATAGTAACACAAGGCATATACTTTGTCAACAGGATACAAAAAAGGCTTTTCCTAATGTTTTGAGGAAAAGCCTTTTATAATGATTTATTTAAGATATAAAACTATTTCGCCTTTTGCGTTAGTTTTCTTTACGTCGATTATTCTTTGGTTTGCGGAGCCGCGGAAAACAAGGCTTATATCCTTTTGGTCTTCGATAAACCGCCCGTCTACAAGAATATCGATGAGGGAAAGCATTTCTGCGCTTATGGGAGTAAAAGCACGGGAGGGAGTTTTGCCCATAATCTCCTCATAGGTGAAACCGCTGTAACACCAAATGTCTTTTTGTGGAAAGCGCTCTTTAAACATTATAAGGAAAGGCAAAAGCACCTTTTGGTTTTCAGGCTCAAAGGGCTCGCCCCCTAAAAGAGAAAGTCCGTTAATCCAGTCAGGCTCGCAGGACTTAAAAATTTCCGCCATAGTTTCCTCGGTGAAAAGTTTGCCGTAACCGAAATCCCAGGTCGCCTCGTTAAAGCAGTTTTTGCAGTGGTGACGGCAGCCTGATACGAAAAGCGATGTTCTTACGCCCTCTCCGTTGGCAATATCGTTGGTTTTGATTTCGCCGTAATTCATAAAATTCTCCTATATACTGATTTGTTTTTTAAATGGCAATAGGCTGTCGGTGGGACAGCCTATTTTTGTTATTATAAGTGTAAAACTCTGTCTTTGATTTCCTGTGTTCTGCCCTGATTCCAGAACTGCGTGCCGATATAGCCGCAGGTTCTGCGTGCAACGTTCATTTTATCCTGATCCTCGTTGCCGCATTTCGGGCATCTCCAAATAAGCTTGCCGTGCTCGTTTTCAACTATCTGAATTTCTCCGTCATAGCCGCAGCACTGGCAGTAGTCGCTCTTTGTGTTAAGCTCTGCATACATAATGTTGTCGTAAATATAGCGCATTACCTGTAAAACGGCAGGAATGTTGTTTTGCATATTAGGTACTTCAACATATGAGATAGCTCCGCCCGGTGAAAGAGCCTGAAATTCCGACTCAAACTTAAGCTTTGTGAAAGCGTCAATCTGCTCGCTTACATGAACGTGGTATGAGTTGGTGATGTAGTTCTTGTCAGTAACTCCCTCGATTATGCCGAAACGCTTTTGCAGGCATTTTGCAAACTTGTATGTGGTTGACTCAAGAGGAGTGCCGTAAATACTGTAATCAATATTTTCTTCAGCTTTCCACTTTGCGCAGGCGTCGTTCATATATTTCATTACAGAAAGGGCAAACGGCTTGCCGTCCTTGTCTGTATGTGATTTGCCTGTCATATACTTTGTGCATTCATAAAGACCTGCGTAGCCAAGTGAAATTGTTGAATAGCCGTTAAAGAGGAGTTTATCAATAGTTTCACCCTTTTTAAGTCTTGCAAGGGCGCCGTGCTGCCAAAGGATAGGTGCAGCGTCGCTCTTTGTGCCCTTAAGTCTGTTGTGTCTGCACTGAAGCGCTCTGTGGCAAAGGTCAAGACGGTCGTCAAAAATCTTCCAGAACTTAGTCATATCTCCGCCTGATGAGCAGGCAACGTCAACAAGGTTGATTGTTACAACACCCTGATTAAATCTGCCGTAATATTTGTGCTGACCGGGAACATAGTTCTTTGCATTTGCTACGTTGCCGATACCGTTGTCGGTAAATCTGTCGGGAGTAAGGAAGCTTCTGCATCCCATACAGGTGTAAACGTCGCCCTTAAGCTCCTTCATTACCTTTTCACTGATGTAGTCAGGCACCATTCTCTTTGCAGTGCATCTTGCTGCCAGCTCTGTAAGCTCATAGTAAGGAGAGCCCTCTGTAATATTGTCTTCCTCAAGAACGTAAATAAGCTTTGGAAACGCAGGAGTAATCCAAACGCCGCTTTCGTTTTTAACGCCCTGTATTCTCTGTCTTAATGTTTCTTCAATAATAAGGGCAAGGTCGGCTTTTTCCTGCTCGTTCTTTGCCTCGTTAAGATACATAAATACTGTAACGAAAGGAGCCTGTCCGTTAGTTGTAAGAAGTGTTACTACCTGATACTGAATTGTCTGAACGCCTCTTGAAACTTCTTCACGTACTCTCTTTTCGGTGAGCTTTGTTTTCTGCTCGTCAGTCATTTCAATTCCAAGTGAGCTTGCCTCGTCCTCAACCTCTCTGCGTATCTTTTCACGGCTTATCTGAACGAAAGGCGCAAGATGTGCAAGGGAAATTGACTGTCCGCCGTACTGGCTTGACGCAACCTGTGCAATAATCTGCGTTGCAATGTTGCAGGCGGTGGAGAATGAATGAGGCTTTTCAATCATTGTTTCACTGATAACAGTGCCGTTTTGAAGCATATCCTCAAGGTTTACAAGGTCGCAGTTGTGCATATGCTGTGCAAAATAGTCTGCATCGTGGAAATGAATTAAGCCCTGCTCATGAGCGTCAACAATATCCTGAGGCAGAAGAATTCTCTTTGTAATATCCTTTGATACCTCGCCTGCCATATAGTCACGCTGTACTGAATTAACGGTGGGGTTTTTGTTGGAGTTCTCCTGCTTTACCTCTTCGTTGTTGCACTCGATAAGTGAAAGTATCTGATTATCGGTGGTGTTAGCCTTTCTGATAAGAGAACGGTTATAACGGTACTTTACGTAAAGCCTTGCAACGTCGAAAGCACCCTGTGCCATAATCTGATTTTCAACAATATCCTGAATTTCCTCAACAGAATAAGCTCTGTTTGCCTTTGAGGTTTTAAACTCAACGTATTCTGCTATCTCGTTTATCTGACTTTGTGTCAGCTCTTCCTTTTTGCAGGCGGCGTTTGCTTTTGACACAGCAACTACGATTTTGTTCTGGTCAAAATCTACCTCTGCTCCGTTTCTTTTAATAATTTTCATAATTCTTACCCCTAATGAGTTTTACGCCAAATTGGTTACAAAATAGTTACATCGATACAACTGACTGTTCTTATAATAACAAATCCGTTGTGTGTTGTCAATAGATTATTCATAAAAAAACACAATATCTTGTATTTATTTT
>CALWVQ010000079.1 GCA_944385025.1 uncultured Eubacterium sp. | reverse complement strand
TTTTTATCAAGCATTGCATCGAGTTCTTCAAGTGACTTGTGATTACAATCTGCAACACCGTAATGTTTTAAAACTGATGATGCTACTGACAATATGCTCCTGTCATAATCGGGAAATTTAATCATTTTTGTATCCTCCTAAAAAAATAACCGCTGATGATATGCTCATCAGCGGTTTTGATAACATTATCTAAAAAATAGAAAAGGTTACTTTTTCCTAAATGAGCACAGCAAAATATTTCCATACGCATAGTCACGCATAGAAAGTCTTCTGTTATTAAGCTCATTAGCGAAAATAAACATAGCCTTATTCCTTTCATTTTTCTTTAGGATAACAAAACGATATTGTTTTGTCAACCTGCAAATTATTTATAAAGCTCCTTTAAAAGTGCAATCTCTCTGGCATAGCCGTCGATTTCATTAGGAGTTTCAAGATAAAACGGTAAATTTCTTAATGCGGGGTGATTGATAATACGCTCAAAAGCGTCCTTACCGATATAACCCTCGCCGATTTTTTCATGTCTGTCCTTATGGGCGTTAAAAGGATTTTTACTGTCGTTAAGGTGGATTGCCTTTAAGCGTTCAAGTCCTACCACCCTGTCAAACTCCTCAAGGACGCCGTCAAGGTTATTTACAACGTCATAACCTGCGTCGTTTACGTGGCAGGTATCAAGACAAACGCCCAACTTATCTTTAAGCTCCACCTTATCAATAATAGCTCTTAGCTCTTCAAAGGTTTTGCCTACCTCTGAACCTTTGCCTGCCATAGTTTCAAGCAAAACGGTAGTTGTCATATCCTCAAAAAGCACTTGATTAAGAGCGTCTGCGATAAGCTCTATACCTGTTTCCTCTCCCTGTCCCACATGGGAGCCGGGGTGGAAATTATAAAGCTGATTTGGAGTATACTCCATTCTCTTTAAATCATCAGCGAAGGTGTTTATGGCAAACTCCCTTGTTTCCGGCTTCGCACTGCAGCAGTTAAGAGTATAAGGAGCGTGGGCAAGTATAACCGGAAAGCCCTCGCTTTTCATTAATTCCAAAAAGGTTTCCACGTCCTTTTCATCTATTGCCTTTGCACTGCCGCCCCGTGGATTACGGGTAAAAAACTGAAAAGTATTTGCGCCTATCTCCTGCGCCTGTTTGAGCATTGCAGTATATCCTTTTGAAGCGCTTAAATGCGCACCGATTGTAAGCATACTAATTACCTCTTTAATGCCTCTAATGTTTCTTTTGCGATAGCTTCGTCCGCCTTGCCTGACATAATGTACTCCAGCAAGTCACCTACGCAGCCGTTGTTACAATGACAAGCCTCATACTTGCATATTTTATGTATAGGCTTAGGCGCCTGACCCGCACAAGCAGGAAGTCCTACGGTTTTAAGCATATCCCAGTCGTTATAGTAGTCGCCGATTGCGGCAACGTGACTTTTATCTATACCGAGGCTGTCTGCAAGCTGCATAATGCCCACACCTTTATGGGTATCCTTTTGAAGCATCTCAAGGCTCCAGAGAGAAGACGCCATAAAGTTTGCGTCGGGATTTTCATTTTTGTCAATATACTTTTGAAGTTCGTTTATGGTAAGAGGATTTGACCAGAAAATAACTTTCATCCAGCCCTCTTCAGGCACTTTGTCAAGAGTAGTTACCTCGTAATGAGTTTTGTCAAAATACATTTGACCTCTTGAAAGGAGTCCTTTTTTAACGATATAAACATAATCGTCAAAAAAGATGCCTATATCCACTCTGTGACCGACGCCGTCAAAAAGTCTGCTGATTTCCTTTACAAACGCTCTGCCCTTTGGTCCGATAGTTTGGCGCCACAGCATTTTTTCGTTTTTATAGTCGTATATTCCCGAGCCGTTAAGCACAACGGCAGGCTGGTTTGGAGTTACTCTGAAATAATTTCTTTTTAGACTTGAAACAGGTCTGCCTGAAGCGAGAGTAAAATTACCGCCAAGTTCGGTAAATTTTTTTATTGCATCGTAATTTCTTTTAGGGAGTTTTCTGAACTTATTGTTAAGTGTTCCGTCAATATCAGAAACTACAAGCCAGTTTTCAAAAGTTTTTTCCATTGGTTTCTCCTCATAGTTTTTTTAAAAAGTTTGTAAAATATTCAGGAAGGGGAGCAGTAAACTCCATATATTCCTTTGTTCTGGGATGCACAAAGCCTAACTCCCCTGCGTGCAGGCACTGACCGTTAAGCTCTGTAATTACCTTTTTAGGCCCGTAGACCTCATCTCCTGCAAGGGGATGACCTATATATGCCATATGAACTCTTATTTGGTGGGTTCTTCCCGTTTCCAGCACGCATCGGATATGAGTGAATTTTTCATATCTGCTGATAACCTCATAATGTGTCACAGCATTTTTTGAGTTTTTGTAAGTGACAGCCATTTTCTTTCTGTCCTTGGGGTGACGCCCGATTGGCTGATTAACCGTGCCATTATCCTCTTTAAAATTGCCGTACGCAACAGCCTGATAGGCTCGGTGAAAGGAATGTTCCTTTATCTGCTGTGCCAAATCAAGATGAGCCGTATCATTTTTGGCAACTATTAAAAGTCCCGACGTATCTTTATCAATTCTATGTACGATACCGGGTCTGATTACGCCGTTAATTCCGCTTAAGCTGTCTTTACAGTGATAAAGCAAAGCGTTTACCAAAGTACCGCTGTAATTGCCTGCGGCAGGGTGAACTACCATTCCCTTTGGCTTATTTACGACCAACAAATCACTGTCTTCATAAACAATATCAAGGGGAATGTTTTCAGCAGTTACGTCAAGCTCCACAGGGTCGGGAATTTCAATTTCCACCCTGTCCCCCGCTTTACACTTATAGTTTTTTGAGGCAGTTTTATCGTTCACTTTAACCTGACCGCCCTCTATCAGCTTTGAAACAGCACTTCTTGTAAAGTCCTCAAGCTGTGAAACGAGGTATTTATCAAGCCTCAGATCAGAGTTTTCGCCGTCAACTGTTAGATTTACAATTTCACTCATTCTTTTTCTCCTTTTTAAAACACATAACAAGGAGATAAGCAATAAGGCTGACGGTGCCTAAGGTCACAGCGCAGTCGGCAATGTTGAATATTGCAAAATCTACAAAAAGAGGATTTATAAAATCAACAACGTACCCTTGAAAAATTCTGTCGATAAGATTACCTATACCGCCCGAAACGATAACGCCTAAAGTCCAAAAAAGCCACAAATCATTAATGCAGTTTTTGCTATACATATAAATTAAACAGCCAACAACCACTACTGCGGTAAGAATGATAAAAAATATTCTTCCTCCGCTGAGCATTGAAAAAGCCATTCCTGTATTTTCTGCATATCTGAATTCAAGAAACCCTTTAATAACAGTTACTGCATTATCGGGATAAAGGAATGATTTTGCCAGATACTTTGTAAGCTGGTCAAAAGCGATAATCAAAACAATCATCACGGGGCACCAGAATTTTTTACTTTTAAGCATCTAAAATCACTTCCCTTTTTACAGTACTTTAGGCACATTGCTTTTTTGCGGCAATGTGCCTTTAATTATTGATTAGCCAAGTTCTTTCATAACAGCAGCGCAACGTGAGCAAAGGGTTGGATGCTCGCTGTTTTCACCTACTGTCTTTGAATATTTCCAGCAGCGCTCGCACTTTTCGCCGTCTGCTTTAGTAACAGTTACGGAAAGACCCTCAACGTCGCCTGTAAACTCGCCCTTTGTATCAACAACGTCAACATATGACGTAATAAAGATTTCAGGAAGAGCACTTTCAACTGATTTGAGGAAATCATAAAGTTCGCCCTGTGCGTGAAGAGTTACCTTTGCCTCAAGGGGCTTACCGATGATTTTTTCATTTCTTGCAAGCTCAAGAGCTTTTTGAACGTCTACTCTTACTGCGTGAATTCTGTCCCACTTAGTGATAAACGACTCGTCTGCCTCAATATAGTCAGCCTTTGGAATATCGTTAAACAGCGGACTTTCAGGGTTTTTGCCCTTTTCGTGAGGCATTGCAAGCCAAATTTCATCGGCAGTATATGCAAGGATAGGAGTAAGAAGAAGAGTGAGAGCGTCGAGGACTTTGTAAAGAACTGTCTGTGCTGCTCTTCTTGTTGCGCTTTCGGGAGCAGATGTATAAAGTCTGTCCTTGAGAACGTCAAAGTAGAAGTTACTCATATCAACTACGCAGAAATTGTGAAGAGCGTGAGCAGTTGTATGATAATCGTACTCCTCGTAGCCTTTTCTTGCAATCTCTATAACCTCGTCAAGCTTCATAAGAGCATACTTATCAAGCTCTTCAAGCTGGTCGTTTGGCACCATATCTTTGTCAGGGTCAAAATCGTAAAGGTTGCCGAGGCAGTATCTTGCTGTATTACGAAGTTTTCTGTAATTATCAGAGATCTGCTTTAAAATCTCTTTACTGATACGAATATCCTGATGATAGTCAGCGCTTGCAACCCAAAGACGAAGAATATCTACGCCGTACTGACTGATAATTTCCTGGGGAGCAATACCGTTGCCAAGAGATTTTGACATCTTCTTACCCTCGCCGTCAACAGTCCAGCCGTGAGTGATAATCTGCTCGTATGGAGCACCGTTGCCCCCTGCAACAGATGTTAAAAGTGATGACTGGAACCAGCCTCTGTACTGGTCTGCACCCTCAAGATATACGTCTGCAGGACGCTTAAGGTAAGGTCTGTTTTTGCAGACTGCAGCGTGCGAAGAGCCTGAATCAAACCAAACGTCCATAATATCCTTTTCTTTATCAAAGCCCTTGGAACTTCCGCAATGAGGACATTTAAAACCGTCAGGAAGAAAATATTCTGCATCGTGGGCAAACCAAGCGTCAGAGCCTTCCTTGCCGAAAATCTTTGACACTTTCATCATAACGTCGTTGTCGATAATTTCCTTACCGCATTCCTGACAGTAAACGACAGGAATAGGAACGCCCCATTTTCTCTGACGAGAGATACACCAATCTGCTCTCTCTTGAATCATCGACTGAAGTCTGTCCTTTCCCCATTCAGGATACCACTTAACGTCCTCTGCGGCTTTAACTGCATCGTCCTTAAAATCGTCAACAGAGCAGAACCACTGACTTGTGGCACGGAAAATTACAGGCTTGTGGCAGCGCCAGCAATGAGGATACTGGTGATTAATCTTCTTAAGTGCAAAGAGTGCGCCTGTTTCCTCAAGGTGCATAGCAATAGGCTTGTTTGCCTCATCTGTGGTAAGACCTGCAAACTGGCCTGCCTCCTCTGTCAATCTGCCTTTAGCGTCAACAGGAACGATAACAGGAATTTCAGGATATTTCTTACATACGATAAAGTCGTCAACACCGTGACCGGGAGCTGTATGAACGCATCCTGTACCGCTTTCAAGAGTTACGTGGTCGCCCACAATAACAAGTGAAGTTCTGTAAATAAACGGATGCTGTGTCTTCATATATTCAAGCTCGCTGCCTCTGATGATACCTAATGTTTCATAATCGGTAACGCCCTTTTCCTCCATAGCTGCAGGAGCAAGATCTGTTGCCATTACATAATATTCGTCCCCTGCTTTGATGAGAGAATACTCATAGTTAGGACCTACACAGATTGCAACGTTTGCAGGAAGAGTCCAGGTAGTTGTAGTCCAAATAACAAAATATGTTTTTGAAAGGTCAGCGCCCATTGCGGTAAGCTTGCCTAAATCGTCTGTTACATTAAACTTAACATAAATTGAGTGGCAAGGATCGTCGGCATATTCAATTTCTGCCTCTGCAAGAGCAGTATTACAGTCAGGGCACCAATAAACAGGTTTTAAGCCCTTGTATATATAGCCTTTTGATGCCATTGTGGCAAATACTTTAATCTGCTCCTCCTCAAACTCCTTGTTAAGAGTGATATAAGGATTATCCCACTCACCGATTGCGCCAAGTCTTTTAAAAGACTCACGCTGAATATCCACAAAGCCCAAAGCTGTGTCGCGGCAGATTTTTCTAAGCTCTAAGTCAGAAATATTTGTTTCTGCACTGATGCCCGCTTTCTTTCTTGCGGCAAGCTCTGTTGGCAAACCGTGAGTATCCCATCCGGGAACATACGGTGACTGAAAGCCTGTCATATTTTTATATCTAACGATAAAGTCCTTTAATGTCTTATTAAGAGCGTGACCGATATGGATATCGCCGTTAGCATAGGGAGGGCCGTCGTGCAAAACGAAAAGGGGCTTACCCTCGTTGTTCTTCATAAGCTTTCTGTATTGGTCATTAGCTTCCCATCTTGCAAGAAATTCCGGCTCACGTGTAGGAAGTCCTGCTCTCATAGGAAAATCGGTTTTAGGTAAGTTTAAAGTTTGGTTATAGTCCATTTATAAATACTCCTTGGGTTATTTTTTCTTTCTGAAAAATCCTTTGAATTTAGAATTTCCCTCATCCTCGTCGTCATCATCCGGCGGAATAAGTGAAATTGCTTCGTCAGTTCCCTGATGTCCTTTATTTGTGTCAAAATAACTTTCAAAAGGCATTGCACTTTCAAATTCAGGCTCATCATCAATTACAGGAATTGATTTTACACTCTCATCAATGGGAGTTATTTCGTCTGCAGAAAATGAATTAATCGCATTTTCTACCTCTTCCTGAGTCGGTGGCTGATCCTCCTCTTCCTCAACAGGCTCAAAGGTGCTGTTATCCATTGACTCAAGCTGGTCGATAATCTCGTCAACTTCATCGCTAACAGGCTCTTCTTCAAGAGTTAAGGTGTTTTCATTCTCTTCGGCATCATCTACCTCATCAAGTTCAAACTCTTCTGACTGGCTTTCCTCTTCAGTCTCTGCAGGGGTTTCGTCAATCTCATCTTCCTGCTGAACAGCGTTTTCAGTTTCATTTTCAACTACTGATGGTTCTTCTTTTTCTTCCTCTGCTTTATCTTCTATTCCTTCAAGAAGCTTGTTGAGTTCCTCCTCGATTTCATCTATTTCTCTGCTTTCAGGTGAAAATTCATCGCCCATAGCAGCTAAATCCTTAATTTTGTCAAGCTGCGCCTCATAAAGAGATACAAGAGTGGTTCTAAAGCCCTTGG
Source organism: uncultured Eubacterium sp. (assembly GCA_944385025.1). GTDB lineage: Bacteria > Bacillota > Clostridia > Oscillospirales > Acutalibacteraceae > Eubacterium_R. The sequence continues at coordinate 54,519 of CALWVQ010000079.1, read as the reverse complement.
ACTCATCACGAAGTTTTGCAACTATCTCGGTGTGATATTCTTTTTCAGCCTTTGCTTTTGAAACAATTTCCTGTGCCAGCTTTTTAGCATTAGTCAAAGCGTTGTTGGCTACAACATTAGCACTGTCGATTGCCTCGTTTGCTTTTACACGAGCCTCATTAATTATTTCATCTGCCGCCTGTGCTTTTTCTTTTGTAAGACCTGCAACATATTCTCTTGCCTCGCCGATAATTTTATCAGCCTTCGCCTTGGCGTCAACAACTGTCTGCTGTGCAGACTTTGCGCTGTTTGAAAGAGTTTCCTCTGCCTTTTCCTTTGCCTCGCTTGTAAGCTTTGCCGCCATCTTTTCGGCAGTAATCAGCGCAGATTTAATGGAGTCCTCATCAGCTCTGTATTCTTCAATGCGGTTAGCGAGAATTTCCATTTTACGATAAAGCTCTTTATTTTCGTTAAGAACAGCCTCGTAAGAGTCAATAACCTCAAGCAAAAGGTTATTAACCTCCTCTCTGTCATATCCTCCGCTTTCAACGGTTGAAATTTTCTTTTCACGAATCTGACTTGGTGTAATCATAGCAATATATTCTCCTTTTTCAGTTCTCATCACATAAACATTCCGTTGTTTTCAAGCTCGTCTATCAAATCACCCATAATGTCAACATTATAAGGAGTGATAATATAGGTGCTGTTGGCAACCCTTTTTATCTGGCCGTTGCTGGCATAAGCAACACCGCTTAAAAAGTCCAGCAATCTTCGTGCCACGTCGCGATTTGTGTTTTCCAAATTCAGCACAATTGTTCTTCTCTCGTTAAGATTATCGCCTATTGCGGCAGCCTCTTCAAACCTTTCAGGCTTAACAAGAACAACCTGAAGCTGTGTTGTGGTATGAATGTTTACCACCTTGTCGCTGTCGTGCCTGCGTGTTCTTGGACGTTCTGTATAATATTCCTCTTTTTCTGCTCTTGAAAAAGATCTTTCACGTCTTGACGTTCTCTCTTTAGGAGGGTCGATGCCGAAAGAAGATGATGACTGACCGGAACCGTCGTAAAAATCATCAAAATCATCGTCGTCATTGTCGGAAACAATATCCTTAATCTTGTCTAAAAAACTCATATTCGCCTCTCCTTAATCTTAAAAATATTTTCGTGCGCCGAAAATAGCCGATCCCACACGAACTATATTTGAGCCGTTGGCAACAGCGGCTTCAAAATCGCCGCTCATTCCCATTGACAAAATATCCATACGTACATTATCTAATTTTTTATCTCTAATGTCAATGAAAGATTGATACATTTTGCTGAAATATTCTGCCACTTCTTTTTCGCTGTCGCAAATAGGAGGAATTGTCATCAGTCCCCTTATTTTAACATTGTCAAGGGCGGCAATCTGAACAAGCAGTTCCTCAAGCTGTTCCATATAAACACCGCTTTTGGAATCCTCTTTTCCTACATTGACCTCAACAAGAATATTTGTGTCTACTCCCTTGTTAACAGATACTCTGCTTATCTCCTTGGCAAGTTTAATACTGTCAACCGACTCAATCATATCAACCTCGCCGACTATCTGCTTTACCTTGTTTGTTTGCAGATGACCGATAAGGTGTTTTTCAACACCGTCAAGGTTCAATTCGTCCTTTTTGCCCAGATACTCCTGAACCCTGTTTTCTCCGATAAGGTCTGCACCCACCTCGATAGCCTTGTTAATATAAACGCTTTCTACCGTTTTTGTAACAGCCATAAGTCTTACGTCATCAGGATTTCTGCCTGCTTTTACAGCAGTTTCCATCACTCTGTCCTTTATTGACTTGAAATTGTCCTCAACCGCTTTAAGTCTCGCTTCATCAACTGTAAATTTTTCCATCGTGCAAATCCTTTCCTTTCGTAATAATCTGGTCGTAATAACGAATTGAATTATCTTCAGTCAGACCGCTTTCAAAAATAACATAATCTTCAGTAGAATAAATTATATTTCCTTTTCTTTCCGCCACTTGATTTGCAACAAGAGCATAAACGCACTTGTTGCCCTCATCATCCACGTGAAGAGCCGACGACGGAACTTTAAAACCTGTATGCTCGTTGTATCTTATTTCTATATCCTCAAGTCTCATTGAACTTATCTCGCTGTCAAGCTGGGAGCTTGAAAGTATGAGGACTGTTTTTTCGTCGTTAAGCTGAACGTCCGCTCCGCTTTCTACGGTACATTCGATTATTTGGTCGCTGTCTTTAAGTGAAACATTAAGCACGTCGCCGTTATTTATCTCTTTAACGTCATCAGCGTCAAGAACAGCACAAAAATACCACTTGTAAGAAGTAATAAGCTTACCGAAAGAAGTGTTGCCCTGCTTGTTTTCTTTGGCTTGATTGATATACGATTCCAAGGTTTCAACATCCAAATCCATTACCTTGCTGTAATCGAAAGCAGTTTCAAGCCCGTCTGTATAGGAAGAAAACACTCCCGACTCCTCTGACTTAACATATGCAGTAGGCTGACAGGCGGAAGTATTAATATTGTTTATTTGATTTTCCAATTCGGTTTTAACCGCCGAAAAATCAACATCCTCGCCTATCATAATCTGACGTCTTGTCAGTTTATCATTCAGCTCTTTTGCACAGTCGGAGACGCCGTTATAATCACTGCTGTTGATCTCCCTGATGTAATCATTTACATCGTTTAAAATATCTCTGTCAACAGTTTCAATATCGGTGGCTACTCCGGCAGATTTACTTTCAATATCAATGTAATAATCCAACTGGCTGTGCAGTTCCTGGAGGGTAGAATATGCCTTAGCGTTTTCCTCGCTTGAAAAAGTCATTGCCACTATTCCGCCTAATTTTACCTTTTCTCCGTCTCCTGCACCGGCTACGGATACGCCGTTTGCATTAGTGTTGATAACCTTTTCGTCGCGTATCACAAGCGCCTTTGTGTCAATAGACTCATACACAGTGGAATTTACGGCAGTTATGGTTTCCACATCAACATTGGTAATCTTGTAGCACTCGTAAAACACATAGGTAAAAATCATTGCAACAACAACTATAATTGCAATAACGTCCTTTTTGCTGTTTTCGGGATTTTTATTCACTTTTTCCTTTTTGGAATTGTCCATTTATAAAATCCTCGCAAAGCTTAATTGCCTTTTCTCTTAACTGTTCTCCTGTCATCAAATCGGGAGAAAGAAAAACTGCGTCTTTTCTTTTTTTAAACCACGTAATCTGTCTTTTAGCGTAATTGCGTGTTTTTTGTTTTAAGGTTTCAACGGCGTCTTTAAGATTTATTTCGCCGTTTATATAGGGATAAAGCTCTTTATGGCCTATCGCCTGTGCCGAGGTTGACTTCTTGCAATTCATATTTGCCCGTGCTTCGTCTTCAAGTCCCTGCTCAAGCATTATGTCAACCCGCTTATTTATTCTGTCGTAAAGTTTTTGCCTGTCATTGTAGTCAAGAACGATGTAAAGTGAGTCGTAAGAGGAAGGCTCTTTTTTGGAGTTTTCGTTTTGAGCCGTTTTGGTCACTCCGCCGTAGCAAAGCTCCAAAGCCCTAACAACTCTTTTTTTGTTGTTTTTGTGTATATTCTTTGCCGCCTCGCTGTCAAGCTTTAAAAGCTCATTATAAAGGTAATCGCAGTCCTTTTCCATAAGCTCGTCACGCAAAGACTGATTAACCTCAATATTTTCAAAGACTAAATTATCAACAAGGCTGTCTATAAAAAGTCCCGTACCACCTACGATAACAGGTACTTTATTTCTGCTCAAAATGTCGTTTATTTTTTCTTTTGCAAGAGTGCACCACGCCGCTACTGAAAAATCATCGTCAGGGTCAAGGAATTCCACAAGGTGATGCTTTGCAAGAGTCTGCTCCTCTTTTGTAGGACAAGCGGTAGCAACAGGCATTCCCTTGTATACCTGCATAGAATCAGCAGAAATAATTTCACCGTTTACCGCTCTTGCTATCTCTATACCCAAGAATGTTTTGCCTGATGCTGTTGGCCCTGCAACTACAATTATCTTATTATCCATTTCACACCCTGCCAAACTGCTTTTCAATGTCATACTTTGTTATTTTTATAAACACGGGTCTGCCGTGAGGGCAGAAACGAATTTCACTCATTGAAAGAAGTTTTTTAACAAACAATTCCTGTTCTTCGGGCGATGTATTGTCTCCCGCCTTAACTGCTCCCCTGCAGGACGCAGAATGATATATCCAGTCTATTTTATCTGGCGTAATGTCGGTTTTATGTTCCAAAAGCTTTTGAGCAATTTCAATTATCAAATCGCTTACACTGCTTTCTCCCACAAGGGAGGGCACCGCTCTGACAATTACCTCTCGCTCACCGAAAGGTTCTACCTCAAAACCGCACTGCTCCAAAAGTTCGCTGTTAGCTGCAATCTGACTAAATTCGTCAGGCGAAAGGCTTACCACAACAGGAGCTAAAAGCATTTGTGTTTCCACAGTTTCCTGTGCTTTTAATCTTTCGTAATTCATTCTCTCGTGAGCGGCGTGCTTGTCAATAAAATAAAGTTCGTTGTCAATTTCAACAATCAAATAAGTTTTAAACGCCTCGCCTATAAGACGGAAATTTTTAACTTCCTTTTCGTTTTCGTCGCATACAGCAGGCTCTGTTTCCTGTATCGGATTTTGTATTTTTACCTGAATATCTTCCTGCTGTTCGTTTTCTCGTTTTTCATTAACAGAGCTGTCAACATCTCTTACAGCCTTTTGGTCAGGCTTTATTTCGTCCTCGTCATTCACCTCAATATTGAGACTGAAAGGAGCCTTTTTCACCTGCCAAAAATCTTCCTTTGGTTTGGCGGTAAAAACCTGCTGAACAGGTGCGTCGTCCTTCTTTTTGAAGAAGTCGATGGTCTTTTTATTTTGCTGTTGCTTTATGCTTTTTTCCAAAAGCTCAACAGGAAAATCAGATTTTACGTTAAATTCTGCCTGTTTAACAGTTCTGTCACTTTCCACTGCAGTTTTAACACCGTAATAAATCAAGTCAAATATGGGCTTTTCATTAGCAAACCTAACCTCAATTTTTGCAGGGTGAACATTAACGTCTACTAAATTGGGATTAATCTCCACATTAAGCACGCACATAGGAAATCTGCCTGCCATAATTGTGTTTTTATAAGCCTGCTCAAGTGCAGCCATTGCAGTTGCAGATTTTACAAGTCGTTTGTTAATAAAGAAAAACTGCATCGCTCTGCTTTTTCTTGAAACAACAGGCTTTGAAACGTAGCCGGTTAGGCGCATATTTTCATAAGTGTAATCAACGCTTATCAGACTTTCGCTGACCTCTTTGCCGAAAACGGAATAAATTGTGGAAATCAACTCGCCGTTTCCCGAAGTAATAAGGGTCTGCTTGCCGTCGCGGATAAATCTAAAAGAAATTTCAGGGTGGGATATTGCCATTCTGTCCACCACCGCGGCAACTGCGTTTCCCTCCGTAACGTCCTTTTTAAGAAATTTCATCCTTGCAGGAGTATTGTAAAAAATGTCTCTTACAACAATGGTAGTGCCTTCGGGGCAGCCTGCCTCGTCAAAAGCAATTTCCTCGCCTCCTGCTATCTCGTACCTTGTGCCGAATTCTTCACCCTTTGCTTTTGTGAGAAGTTCTACCTTGGATACTGCGGCGATAGACGCCATAGCCTCTCCCCTAAAGCCTAAAGTAAAGATTGCATTTAAGTCCTCTTTGGCAGAAATTTTACTTGTGGCGTGGGGAACAAAAACCTTTTTTACCTGCTCTTTTTCAATTCCGCAGCCGTTATCGGTAATGCGGATATAGGTTGAGCCGCCGTTTTTGATTTCTACCGTTACGCTTGTTGCCCCTGCGTCCACAGAATTTTCTATCATTTCCTTTACAACAGAAGAGGGGCGCTCCACAACCTCGCCTGCTGCAATAAGCTGATATATTTCCTTTGGCAATATGTTAATGTAAGCCACGCAAGTCCTCTCCTTTCGTATAGGTTAATCATGAAAGCTCCTGAGCTTTCTTCTTTAAATCGTAAAGCGTCTGCATTGCCTCAATAGGAGTTAAAGTATTAACGTCCACCGTTTTAAGAATTTCAAGTATTTCATCTTTACCGTTTGCTGTAAAGTTATACTGAATTTCGTTTTCCTCTTCTTCGATTACGCTTTCCTCTGCCTTAAACTCTATCTTAACGGCATTTTTTTCAAGTTCTTTAAGGATTACCTTTGCCCTTTTAACCACAGCGTCGGGCACGCCTGCTAATTTTGCAACCTCAATACCGAAGCTCTGGTCTGCGCCTCCGCGGACAATTCTGCGAAGGAAGGTAATATCGTCTCCTCTTTTCTTAACGGCGACTGAATAGTTTTTAACGCCGTCAAGGAGTCCCTCCATATCGGTAAGCTCGTGGTAGTGAGTTGCAAACAGCGCCTTTGCCCCCAGCGTTCTCTTTTTGCACACATACTCAAGAACAGCCCTTGCAATACTCATACCGTCAAAGGTTGATGTTCCTCTGCCTATCTCGTCAAGGATAATCAAAGACGATGAAGTGGCATTTTTAAGAATTTCGGCAACTTCATTCATCTCCACCATAAAGGTTGACTGACCTGTTGCCAAATCGTCGCTGGCGCCTACTCTTGTAAATATAGCATCAACTATTGAGATTTTTGCACTCTTTGCAGGAACGAATGAGCCTATCTGCGCCATAAGGGTAATAAGGGCAATCTGCCTCATATAAGTAGACTTACCTGCCATATTAGGACCTGTTATAATAGAGCACCTGTTATCTTCCAAATCAAGAAGAGTATCGTTAGGAACGAAAGGTGCTCCGTCAAGAAGCGCTTCTACAACAGGATGTCTGCCGTCCTTAATCTCAATAACGCCGTCATTAGAGATTACCGGGCAAACGTAATTGTTGTTAACAGCCACTTGAGCAAAAGAAGCAAGCACGTCAAGCACTGCAAGCGCCTTTGCCGTTGACTGAATTCTTTTAACCTCTGCTGAAATTGTATCTCTGACAGATGAAAAAATCTCGTACTCAAGAGCAATACTCCTGTCCTTTGCGCCGATTATCTTGCCCTCAAGGTCCTTAAGCTCCTGAGTAATAAATCTTTCGCAGTTTGTCAGTGTCTGCTTTCTTATGTAGGTTTCAGGCACCATTTCCTTATAGGAATTTGACACCTCGATATAGTAGCCGAAAACTCTGTTATAGCCAACCTTGAGTTTTGGTATACCTGTTAGTTCCCTCTGTTCGTTTTCGATAGAGGCGATAACTCCTGCCCCGTCGGTCATTATTGATTTTAATGCGTCAAGTTCGTCGTTATACCCCGCTTTAATCATTCCGCCCTCACGAACGGAGAAAGGAGGCTCGTCCACGATTGAGTTATCAATAAGTTCTCTGACGTCTTCAAGCAAATCAATGTGAGAATATATCTCTTTTAAAAGTCCTGATGAAGTGTCTGAAAGAGCAGATTTTAAACAGGGCAGTTTTTCAATAGTGGCTTGAAGGGATTTAAGTTCCTTTGCATTTGCCGTGCCGTAAGCGATACGGGTCATAAGTCTTTCTATATCGTTAATGCCTGTCAGTGCATCACGAACACTGTCACGAAGCATTGGGCTGTCAGCAAGCTCGCCTACCGCATTCTGCCTCTTTGTTATTTTGGTAATGGACATCAGCGGTCTTTCAAGCCAAGACTTTATCATTCTTTTGCCCATTGCGGTTTTTGTAAGGTCGATCACCCACAAAAGCGAATGTTTTTTATCCCCTGTCATCATTGACTTGGTAAGTTCAAGATTTCGCCTTGCGCTGATGTCAAGGTTCATATACTGTTCTTCGTCGTAAAAATCAATTTCAGAGGGAACCTCGATTTCATTTTTCTTCTGAGTTTCCTTGAGGTAACTGATTACCGCCCCTAAAGCTGACACACAGCTTTTACTGTGACCGATACTCAAGGAGGAAATCTCGTCCTTATCAAGAGTTTCAATTATCAGCGATGAAGCACTTTCAAAATCAAACACGCTGTCGTCAAGGATTTCTACGCTGGCATTAATTCTCTTTGCAAAATTTTGCAGAGAATTAATGTCAAGAGCTTTATTATTTATAATAATCTCTTTGGGTGAATATGTTGAAAGCTGATTAACAAGCTTATTTTCCATATCTTCACCCTGAAGGCTTGTTATATGAAACTCACCTGTGGAAATATCGGCAAAACAAACTCCTAAATCTTTTTCGCCGTAATAAACGGAGCAAAGGTAGTTGTTTGAGCCGTCCTCCAGCATAGAGCTTTCAATAACCGTACCCGGGGTGATGATTCTTATGACATCTCTTTTCACAAGACCTTTGACTGTTGCAGGGTCCTCCATCTGCTCACAGATTGCAACCTTGTAGCCTCTTGAAACAAGCTTTGCAATATAACTGTCAGCACTGTGAAAAGGAACGCCGCACATTGGCGCTCTTTCCTCCTGTCCGCAGTCCCTGCCTGTGAGAACCAAATCAAGCTCCTGTGACGCTATTTTTGCGTCCTCAAAAAACATCTCATAAAAATCACCAAGGCGGAAAAACAAAATAGCGTCGTCGTATTGATTTTTTATTTGAAAATACTGCGTCATCATAGGCGACAGTTTACCGTCGTTTTTTGCCATTTTGTTTTTCCTCCTCTTCAGTAATTATTTTTGATTAGTGACAGCCGCCGCAGGTTGAGCAGTTATGAGTGCATCCGTCGTCCTGAGGAAGCTCGCAGGTTTCAGGGTCCTGACCGTCAAAGAAAAGACCGATCATACCGCTGATGTACTGTGCCATCTGTTCCATTTCAGAAGCAGCAGCCGAATACTTCTGCATATTCTCCATTTCCATAATGGTGCTGTAAAGTTTCTGATATTCTTCCTGAAGTTCAGCAATTTTGTCCTGTGAAGCCTCTTCGCCCTTGCCGGCTTCCTGCTGATACTTAAGTGAAATAAGCTGCATTTCCTGCATTTTATTCTGCAACTCTTGGTCGCCGTCGTTAGCTGTTGCGGCAGCCTGAAGTGCGATAAAACGCTCGTCCTTCTGAATTTCTTTGCCTAATTCTCTGAGTGCTGATTCAATACCCATAATTATTTCTCCTTTACTAATTCGCCCCTCATAACGAATGTCAGAGGTTCGATTACTTTTACTTTCTGAAAAGAGCCGATAAGGCTTTCGTCTCCCTCAAATTCTATAATCAAATTGCCGTCGTTTCTTGCGGCAACATAATTATCATTCAACTTGCCTTTGCCGTAGACATAGCATTTATATACTCTGTCTTTATGAAGCGCCATTTGAGAAGCGCTGATTTTTTCCTGCAAATCGGTGAGTTCCTTGAACCACCTTGACTTTTCCTCATAGGGCACAGGGTCGTCCATCTCCGCTGCAGGAGTTCCTTTTCTTGGTGAATAGATAAAAGTAAACAGCGAAGTTGCTTTTACCTCCTCCACTAAAGAAAGAGTGTCTTTAAACTCCTCATAGGTTTCACCCGGAAAACCTACGATAATATCGCTGGTGATTGAAAGCTCGTCCCCCATAAGCTCTTTAGCATAGTTGATAAGCTCAAGGTACTGCTCCCTTGTATAATGCCTGTTCATAGCTTTAAGGACTCTGTTATTACCGCTTTGGAAAGGAAGGTGCAGATGCTGCGCCACCTTGTCACAGTTTGCCATTGTTTCAATAAGCTCTTTGGTGCAGTCCTTAGGGTGACTTGTCATAAATCTTATTCTGAAATCACCGTCAAGGCTGTTAAGTGTTCTTAAAAGTTCTGCAAAGCTTACCTGTGGTATTAAGTCCTTGCCGTAGGAATTTACGTTTTGACCCAAAAGGGTAATTTCTTTATATCCCTGGGACACAAGCTCTTTAAATTCGCTGACGATATTTTCAAGACTTCTGCTTCTCTCCCTGCCCCTAACGTAAGGAACAATACAGTAGGTGCAGAAATTGTTGCATCCGTACATAATAGGCAGCCACGCCTTTGCATCGTTATCGCGCTTAACGGGAATGCCCTCTGCGATAGCGCCGTCCATATCGGGAATCTCAAAAACTCGCTTTCTGCCGGTAATCGCTCTGTAAAGAAGTTCAGGCAGACAATGAATAACGTGAGTTCCGAAAACTAAATCAACAAAAGGATATGAGCGTTTTATTTTATCTGCGATATGTTTTTGCTGCATCATACAGCCGCAAAGAGCAATAACTGCATCGGGATGCTCTCTCTTGTAAGTTTTCAGTGAGCCTACGTTGCCGAACACTCTGTCCTCTGCGTGTTCTCTTACAGCACAGGTATTAAAAATTATCAGCTGTGCCTCAAGCCTGTTATCTGTAAAATCGTAACCCATTTCATCAAGCATACCCTTGATTTTTTCGCTGTCCGCCACATTTTGCTGACAGCCGTAAGTGATAACGCAGGCAAGTGGTTTTTTATTATATCTTGCTGAAATTACAGAGTTTACCTTTTGGGCAAACTGCTTCTGATTTTCAAGCTCTTCTTCACTTATAACTGCCGTTTTTCTGCCTGTTTCGCTCAAAGCTGTCACCTCCGGATACAATAACACATTATACAGGTGCTATTATACCAAAATCAAAGTTTATATTCAATATATAAATATTAATAAAATAATAATATTAATTATGCTTTGTATTAACACAATGCACAATACGATTGATTTTTACAGTGAATAATGATAAAATTGTGCTGTTACACAAAATTTACAGGTGATACTATGCTCAAAAAAAGAGGTGCAGGAGTTCTCCTGCACATCAGTTCAATGCCCTCGCCCTACGGCGTGGGAGTGTTTGACAAAAACGCAAAAGAATTTATTGACATTATAAGCGATATGGGGTTTTCCTATTGGCAGGTTTTACCTTTCAATCCTACCGACAACGCTAATTCTCCCTACTGCTCCCCTGCTGCTTTTGCAGGAAATTATATTTATATAAACCCTGAAGGGTTAAGGGATATGGGACTTATCGGCGAGGAAGATGTGAAGGAAAACATCTATAATGACACGCCTTACACCGCCGACTATGAGTGGGCAAGAGAAAAGCGCCTTGCAACTTTAAAAAAGGCATTTTTAAACATAAACGACGCCCTTGCAAAAGAAATAAAAGAATTTGAAATAAATAACCCTTGGCTGACTGATTACAGCGTTTTTATGGCTGTTAAAGAGCAGGAAAATATGAAACCTTGGTGGCAGTGGAGTGAAGAACACGCAAAGTATTTTGAATGTATCAAGGACATTTATTCCTATGAAAACTCTGCGGCTTTTTGGAAATTTGTTCAATATATTTTCTTTAAACAATGGTTTGAAATTAAGGAATATGCCAACAAAAAAGGGATTGCGATTATAGGTGATATGCCTATTTACGTGGCGATGGACAGCGTGGACGTTTGGTCAAACCTGTCTATGTTCAAAATAGACGAAAAGGACCTGAAAGTTGAAAAAGTAGCAGGCGTTCCCCCTGATTATTTCAGCGAGGACGGTCAGCTTTGGGGCAACCCTATTTATGACTGGGAAGCTATGGAAAAGGACGATTACAGCTGGTGGATTTCCCGAATAGGAAGTGCTTTAAAGACTTATGACGCTGTAAGAATTGACCATTTCAGAGCCTTTGCATCATACTGGGAAGTGCCTGCTGATTCAAGCACCGCCAAGGTGGGAAAATGGGTAGACGGACCTAAAATGAAGCTGTTTAACAAGGTGTTTGAAAAATACCCCAACGCCCCTGTAATCGCCGAAGATTTGGGCACATTCGGTGAAGATGTTATCAAGCTTTTAGAGGATACAGGCTTTCCCGGAATGAAGGTAGTTCAGTTTGGTTTTGACCCTAACGGCGACTCCTCTCATTTGCCTCACAACGCTACTCAAAACAGCATCAATTACCTTGGCACCCACGACAACAACACTCTTTTAGGGTGGCTGTGGGAAGCAAGTGAAGACGAGCGCAGATTTGCCCTTGATTACTGCGGTTTTGACGGTGACAACTGGGGCGATGGCGGATATTACAGTCCCTCCTGCAGAAAGATAATTGAAACTGTGTGGAAAAGCTCGTCAAACGTGGCTATTATAGCTTTTCAGGATATGTGCGGCTTTGGCAGCGACGCCAGAATGAATATTCCCGGCGTGCCTGAAAAAAATTGGCGTTTCAGAACAACAATGGATACCATAAGAAATATCGACAGAGACTATTTTAAAAAAATCAATGCTTTATACAGGCGTATGTACCCTGTTTTTGAAGATTAATAAAACAAAAACTCCGATTAAGCTAATCTTAATCGGAGTTTAATTTTTGTATATTTATTTGATAAGTGACTGACCTGTCATTTCCTCAGGCTGTGGAAGGTCAAGCATTTTAAGCATTGTAGGAGCAATGTCGCAAAGCTTACCGCCTTCACGAAGCTCTACACCCTCTCCGCAGTTAGCGGCAACAAAAGGTACAGGGTTTGTAGTATGAGCAGTAAAGGGTGAACCGTCAGGCTCTTTCATCATATCTGCGTTACCGTGGTCGGCAGTAATAAACAAACAGCCTCCCATTTTTACGACAGCATCGTAAAGTGAACCAACGCACTTGTCAACTGCCTCAACAGCCTTAACTGCTGCGTCAAACACACCTGTATGGCCAACCATATCGCAGTTTGCAAAGTTTACGATAATAACGTTATACTTGCCTGACAAAACAGCCTCGTCAAGCTTTTCCGAAACCTCGTAAGCGCTCATTTCAGGCTTTAAGTCGTAGGTTGCAACCTTTGGTGAAGGGATAAGAATTCTGTCCTCTCCCTCATTTACAGCCTCTACACCGCCGTTAAAGAAGAATGTTACGTGAGCATATTTTTCTGTCTCGGCAATTCTAAGCTGTGTCATATTGTTTTTAGCAAGATACTCGCCCAAAGTGTTTGCAAGACTCTGTGGCTTAAATGCCACAAGAACGTTAGGCATAGTAGCGTCATACTGTGTCATACAAACGTATGTTACAGGGAATCTGTCACGCTCAAAGCCCTTGAAATCGTCATCAACAAAGGTTCTTGTAATCTCTCTTGCTCTGTCAGGGCGGAAATTGAAAAATACAACGCTGTCATTTGCGCCAATTCTGCCCTCATTTTCAAGGCAGACAGTAGGCTCGATAAACTCGTCTGTTACGTTTTTACCGTCAGCGTCCACCTTTTCATAGCTTTCCTCAATAGCTTTAACAGGGTCGTTTGTCTGGATACCCTTGCCGAATACAAGAGCGTCATAAGCCTTTTTAACTCTGTCCCAGTTGTTATCTCTGTCCATAGCGTAGTATCTGCCTACAACTGTGGCAATCTTACCTACGCCGATTTCATTAAGTTTTTGGGCAGCTTCTGCTACAAAATCCTTACCGCTGGTGGGAGGAACGTCACGTCCGTCCATAATGCAATGAAGATAAACTCTGTCAAGTCCCATTCTTTTAGCAAGCTCAACAATTGCCCAGATATGAGAATTATGAGAATGAACGCCGCCGTCACTCATAAGACCCATAAGGTGAAGTGAAGTACCGTTATCAATAGCGTTTTGAACGGCAGTTTTAAGAGCCTCATTTTCAAAGAAATCGCCGTCCTCAATAGACTTGGTGATTCTTGTAAGCTCCTGATAAACTATACGTCCTGCGCCGATATTTGTATGTCCTACCTCTGAGTTACCCATTTGACCGTCGGGAAGACCAACATCAAGTCCCGATGCTCCGATATAGGTATAAGGATTTTCAGCCATAATTTTATCAAGATTTACTTTGTTTGCAGAGGCAATGGCGTTGCCGTAATCACTGTCGTTTTTACCAAAGCCGTCCATTATACAAAGCACAACAGGTTTTTTCATATTTATACCTCCGTAAGTAATAACAGTAAATTTAATGGGTGGGTAAAACCCACCCACTTATTTTTTTATTTGCTTGCAGCCTTTACGATGATTGAAAAATCCTCTGCCTTAAGAGAAGCGCCGCCGATAAGTCCGCCGTCAACATTCTCTTTAGAGAGAAGCTCATCTGCATTTTTAGCGTTCATTGAACCGCCGTACTGAACAACAAATGCGTCTGCATCTTCCTGTGAATAAAGCTCGGCAATTACTTTTCTGATATAGCCGTTTACCTCGTCAGCCTGATCAGCAGTAGCAGTCTTGCCTGTACCGATAGCCCATACAGGCTCGTAAGCTATAATTACATTTTTAAGTTCTTCAGCAGTAACGCCCTGAAGAGCAATCTTTGTCTGCATACCTACAACTTCAAAAGTAACGCCCTGCTCTCTCTGCTCAAGAACCTCACCTACGCAAAGAATTACCTTTAAGCCGTTGTCAAGTGCGGCACGTACTCTCTTGTTTACAGTAACGTCAGTTTCACCGAAATACTGTCTTCTTTCACTATGACCGATAATAACGTAAGGAACGCCCATAGCCTTAAGCATAGGAGCAGAAACCTCTGCTGTGAAAGCGCCGCTTTCAGCCCAGTGGCAGTTTTCAGCGCCTACCATAATGTTTGAGCCTGCAGTTGCGTCAAGAGCAGCCTGAAGGTCAACAAAAGGAGCGCAGATGATAACGTCGCAGTCTGCGTCTGCAACAAGTGGTTTCATCTCGTTGATAAGTGCAGTAGTCTGTGCAGGAGTATTGTTCATTTTCCAGTTACCTGCGATAACTGCTTTTCTTAATGCTTTATTCATTTTAAATACCTCTTTTTATCAAAATATCAAATTAGTCTTTGTCCTGAAGAGCGGCAATACCCGGAAGCTCCTTACCCTCAAGGAACTCAAGTGACGCACCGCCGCCGGTTGAAATATGGCTCATCTTATCAGCAAAGCCGAGTTTTGTAACTGCTGCAACTGAATCGCCGCCGCCGATAACTGAAATAGCGCCGCTGTCTGCAACAGCCTTTGCAACGGTGATTGTACCTGAAGCAAAGTTATCCCACTCTGAAACGCCCATAGGACCGTTCCAAATTACAGTGCCTGCGCCCTGAATAGCGTCTGCAAAAAGTTTTTCGGTTTCAGGACCGATGTCAAGACCCATCCAGCCGTCAGGAATTTCGTCGCTGTTCACTACCATATACTCTGTGTTTTCGTCGTATTCTTTACCAACCTTGTTATCAACAGGAATAAGGAATTTAACGCCCTTTTCCTCGGCAGTTTTCATCATTTCTCCTGCCTTTTCAATCCAATCGGCCTCAAGAAGAGAATCGCCGATATTGTGGCCGAGATACTTCATAAATGTATAAGCCATACCGCCGCCGATGATGATTGTATCGCATTTTTCAATAAGATTTGAAATTACGCCGATTTTATCTGATACCTTTGCGCCGCCGAGAATTGCAACAAGAGGTCTTTTAGGATCAGCAAGAGCGCCGCCCATAAACTTGATTTCTTTCTGGATAAGGTAACCGCAAACAGCAGGAAGGTATGATGCTACGCCTGTTGTTGAGCAATGAGCTCTGTGAGCAGTACCGAATGCGTCGTTAACAAAAATATCAGCAAGAGAAGCAAGCTCTTTTGAGAAATTCTCCTCATTCTTTGTCTCTTCTTTTCTGTAACGTACGTTTTCAAGAAGCATAACGTCGCCGTCATTAAGAGCAGCAGCCATAGCCTTTGCATTTTCGCCTACAACTTCAGGATCTTCTGCAAGCTTAACCTCTTTGCCAAGGTACTCTGAAAGCTTTGCTGCAACAGGAGCAAGGCTGAATTCAGGCTTATATTCGCCCTTTGGTCTGCCAAGGTGTGAACAAAGAATAACCTTTGCGCCGTTTTCCATAAGATACTTGATTGTAGGAAGAGCGGCAACAATTCTCTTGTCGTTGGTGATAACTCCGTCCTTAAGAGGAACGTTGAAATCACAGCGGGCAAGAACTCTTTTACCTTTTACGTCAATATCTTCAATAGTCTTTTTGTTTAATGCGTCCATTTTTTTACCTCTCTATATAATGATATTTTAAACTAAATAATTTTTGCCTGTATAATTATATATTATTTTCTCCCATTTTGCAAGAAATAATTAGCAACAAAGCGACTTTTTTACTGATTTTCAAATCAAATAAAGCCCCTGCTTAAAGCAGAGGCTGTTTTTAACATTTAGTCGCAGTTTTCCTTTTCTTCAGGCGCTTCACAGCAAGAGCAGCCGTTTTCTCTGTCAACAGGGAAAAATTCTTCAACAGGGAAATCTATCGACTGGAATGTTTCGCAAGGATTTGAGGTGTTGCAATTACACTCTCTGTCCGGCAAACAATAATCGTAAGCAGGAATAAGAATCTGAGCGTCTCTTTCCATTTGAACTATTGAGAAAAGTCCCAATGTTACAAGCACTGCTTTTGATGCGCCGCAGGATGGAATTGTATCTTCAACAGATTTAAGAATACTCTGGGGGAAAGAAGTGCAAAGGCAAACATTGCAGTCACAGCAGTCGCGTACCTCTGTGGCAAGGATTACAGGGTCAACTGCCTGTACCTTGGCAACAGGATTTGTATACTGCGGTGATTCAGGGCAATCTATAGCCTCGCAGGAAGGATTAGATACAAATACCTTAACGTTTCCGTCACTGCCGTAAAGAATACATTTTTTGTTAAACTGTGCAAAGCCTACTGCAACTTGTGGAGTTGTGCAGGGCGCTGCATAGGTATCAAAGCAGAGTTTAAAATAAAATGTGATATCAACGCTGTAAAAGCCCCTGTTAAACGGTACTTCCTCTACGTCAATGCTTACTTCTTCAATGGTGCAGTCTCTTGTTTTAACAGTAACTGCCTCATCAATCAGCCTTTGGCTTCGAGAAAAAAATGTAACTCTCAAATCTTCCAGACAATCCTTGCTGACACAGCTGTCAAAAATTCGTTTTGTGTCTATGCAAACTGCCTCTTTTATTCTTTTATCCTTTGTTTCAAAAATAGAATTGTCAGGCATAACAAAACTCCTTCATAAAATATTGAAGTAAACTTCAGTATCATACTATGAAGGAGTGCTGTAAATGTTAATATTTTATTTTGATTTTTATCCTTTTATTACACACAGGTTAAGCGCCTTTTTGTCCACTTTGAAAATTACCTCTTTATAGTCGAAATTTTCACCGTCACAGTTTCCTAAAAGGGCTTTTCCGTCTGCCGTCCAGATTCTGCCGCCTGTAACATATCCTGTGTCAAGGTGGTCAATATTTTCTATATCGCCCTTGCTGTATTTCGGAATAAGCGGCGGTGTCTGCAATACATTTACGGGATGGCAAAGCGCATAATCCAAAAGACCGTCGTCAAGCTTTGCATTAGGTGCAGGACAAAAGCCTCCCCCGTAATAGCTGGCATTGCAGATAGCAAGAAGTGTATAATCAAGAGGTTCCTGCCTTATTTTATATCGGTTGCCGTTTTCGTCCACACAGTCAAGGTCTATATTAATATGGTAAGTGAGAGACCGGCAAAGAGCGGGAACAATAGCCACGCTGTACGCCTGCTGTGACAAAAAAGGAACTTTTGCCGCGATTTTACGTCCGATTGTTTCTATTTTGGTATCAAGTCCGTAACTCATAACGTTGATACATTTTTCACCGTTATAGTCTATCAAGTCAATAGGCATTATGTCGTAGGCAATTTTGCCGCTATAAAAACCGAAGGCTTTAATAACATTTTCTACCTTGATGTTTTTTGTCTTATATATTTTCTTGGCAAAGTCGTTACCTGTTCCTAACGGAAGAACTAAAAGCGGAGTTTCCTTTCCTGCCAAACCATTGGCAATCTCGTGTACTGTTCCGTCGCCGCCGCAGGACACTATTACACAGTCTTTGCCGTATTTATCCGAATAATCTGCGGCAATTTTTTGAGCATCACCAACCGACTTGGTTTCCTCAATTATCATTTCATCATTAATAAGGCGAAATGTAGACTGAATTCTTGACATTATTTTTTTCTTATTATCATTACCCGCAATAGGGTTTATGACAAATATGTATTTCAACTTATATCCCCTCTTGAAAAGAACTTTAAACTATATTACTCTTGCGCCGCCAACCGGTCTGATTATAAGCACATAACACGAACCTTTGCCGAATACTGCATCCATTTCACTGCGGTATTCCTCCAAAATTTCATTTGGAACAAACGCTTGAATAGTTCCTGCAAATCCGCCGCCGTGTACTCGCCACGCCCCTTTACCCTCAAGAAGCTGCTGGCTTACGCAAAGAGCAAGAGAAAGCTTTTGCTCTGTGGGGTTTTTCGGTGTAAACACGTTTTGGTTATACATATATGATGAATAGCCCGAGCTTGTAATAATATTTTTAAACTCGTCAAAATTATTGCTTTCAAGAGCTTTAACAGCATTGTCAACTCTTTTATTTTCGTTAAAGAAGTGGCTTGCCCTTAAAATTGCACGGTCGTTTACCTTTTTGGTAAGCTGTGGAATTTCTTTATAAAAATCATCTTCTTCTATCTCGCGAAGAACGCTTTTACCCATTGCCTGTGCAACTGATTCCATCTCGCCTCTTACTGCGGCATAGTCGTCTGTAAGGTCGCTGTGATTGCCGTGGGTATCAACAATGCAAAGGCTGTGACCCGATTTTGAAAAATCATACTGAACCTTTTTGATAACAGGATTTTTTGTGCTTTCAAAGTCGATAGTAACAAAAGTACCTACCGAAGACGCCATCTGATCAAGAAGTCCCGACGGCTTACCGAAATAAACATTTTCGCTGTACTGGGCAATCTTTGCAACAGTTACAGGGTCCACCTGTCCGTCATTATAAAGATGAGACAAAACAGTGCCGATAAGAACCTCAAATGCGGCTGATGAGGAAAGTCCAGAGCCGCCCATAACGTCGCTGGTGGTACAAGCGTCAAAGCCGCCGATTTCGTATCCGTTATTTTTAAAGCCTGCTGCTACACCCTTAATCATAGAAGCTGACTTGCCGTAACAACTTTCATCAGGTGTTAAATCAGAAATATCAACGGTATTCATACCGTGACCTTCTGATTTTTCGTGAATTACCATCTCATCGCTTTTAGCGGCAACTGCAATGGCGTCAAGATTGATAGCGCCGGCAAGCACCTTGCCGTTATTATGGTCGGTATGGTTGCCGCAAATCTCCGTTCTGCCGGGAGCGCTTAATACCATAACCTGTCTGTCGTCGCCGAAAAGCTCAACAAACTTTTTAAGAGTACTTATGTAACGAGGCTTTTGTTCCTCAACTGCGCTGTCTGTAACGTAAACCTTTTTAAGTTCATCATTAAGGTCGCCGCTTTCAAGCTTTGCAATAATTTCACTGGCTTTCATTTTGTATTCTCCTTATAAAACAATTCTGTATTTTTCTTTTTCAGAATAAATCAGAAGAGTCTGATTCATCTGCTTTGATTTAATGCCGTAGAAAACATTAAACACTATTATTGAAATGCCGGTAAAGGCAACAATAACCATTAAAAGTACAATAAACTGAACGGAAAACGGATTATAAATTGCCGAACCGATTCTTGTATAGATGTAAAGCCTCGGAGCAAGCCCCAGCAGACTTAACAATGTATAGTAAAGGAAGTCGTAGCGCATTGAGCCGTAATATTTTGACACCATTCCCAAAGGTATGGACGGCACAAGACGCGACACAAACAGCACATAGGGATTGCCCGTGCCCTTAAACTGTATCCAGTCCCTGACGAAATGAAGCTGTTTTATGCCCAGTATCATTCCCGTCCAACCGCCGCCGATAAATTTTCCCTCAACATACTTTACTGCAAAGAAGAAAAAGCTAAAGGCAATATTTATAACAATCGCCTGGGGCAAAGGAAACACGATACCGGAAATAACACACAAAAATCCCATAGGTATCGGCAACTGGCATTTGGCAATATAAAGAGCAAAAATACAGATAATGATTTCTGTTTGCGAATCAAGATTTGCAATAGCTGTATCAACCTCTTTAAGCCAATTTATAAGGGCGTCAAATCTGATTTCAAGCATTGAATGGTAATAAAGCACTACCGCAAGAAAAGTAATAAGACTTGCCGTTATTATCATTACTATTGTAGATATTAAATTTGTCTGATGGCGTTTTTGCTGTTTCACAAAGTCATCCCCAAATCAAATTACTGATGCTCGTAAAAATTCCCTAAAAATTCAAATTCCGGAAGTTCATCCGAAAGAGCGCACATTAAATCAATGGTTGAGTTGTCGCGTACGCTTCCGGATACATCAACGTAAAAGTGATAGTTGAAATTTGCATTTTCAATAGGACGTGACTCAAGTTTCGTAAGATTAAGCCCCGCCATTGAAAATCTGCCTAAAACTCTGTAAAGAGAGCCTGTTTTATCGGCAGTTGAGAAAATAAGAGAAATTTTATCCGCTCCGCTGCTGATAATAAGTTTTTTGGAAATTACTATAAATCTCGTTCTGTTGTTATTATTATTCTGAACATTTCTTTTTAAAATCTTCAAGCCGTATTTTTTTGCAGCAAGTTCCGAACATATTACGGCAATATTTTTTTTACTGCTTTCTGCTACAAATTTTGCCGCAGCAGCAGTATTAGAGTAGTTTACCCCTGTAAAGTCAAAATTCTTTACAAAATTACTGCACTGGGACAAGGCTTGAGGGTGGGAATAAATATCTGTAATATCTTCATACTTTGTTCCCTCTTTAGCGCAAAGACAATGCTCTATCTTTAAATCATATGCACCCACAACATAAAATCTGTACTTCATTATCAAATCATATGATTCGTGAACAGAGCCTGCGGTGGAATTTTCAACAGGAATTACGCCGAAAACCGCCTCTCCTTTATTTACCGCTTCAAACACATCTTCAAACTGAGTGTAAAACTTTATAGGGGAATCGGGAAAAATCTTGTTGGCAGTAACTCCGCTGTATGCTCCCTCAACGCCCTGACAGGCAATGTTGCCGCCGTTTGCAGTAAGTTTTTCATCAGTCAGCGCCTTTGTTACACTTTCACGCAGTTCCCTGCCTCCGCCGATTATTTTATGCTGTAACGCACGTGATGCGTCCATAGTTGCAGAAAATACAGTTTTTATAATCTCGCCCTTGTCGCCGCACTTCTTTGCCACATTTTCAAGTATTTCCTGCTCGCGCTTTTCATTAAGCACAGGCATAGAATTTTCAACTTTATACTGTGCCACCTGCTCGGAAATGCTCATTCTCTTCATAAGAAGAGGGATAAGCTGGCTGTCAATTTTGTCTATCTCATTTCTAAGGTCCAATAAATCCATTTTTTATCCTTTGCTATATCATCATATCAAGAAGTGCAAACGCAACCGCACCTTCTACTACCGGCACTGCCCTTGGAACTATACAAGGGTCATGTCTGCCATTTATGACAAGCTCTTCCTCTTTCATAGTCTGTAAATTAACGCTTTTCTGCTTTTGTGAAATTGACGGTGTAGGCTTAAATGCCACAGAAACCACCACAGGCGCCCCTGTTGTCATTCCCCCTAAAATACCGCCGTTATTATTTGAAAGCATTGCTACTTTTTCATCTTTAATACAGTACTGATCGTTTGCCTGCGAGCCCAGCATTTCGCCGAATTCAAAGCCCTTGCCGAACTCTACGCCCTTAACAGCAGGAACTGCAAAAAGAATTGACGCAAGCTTGCTTTCTACGGTGGAAAATATGTTTGCTCCCACGCCGACAGGCAAGCCTGTTACTGCACATTCTACAATACCGCCCACACTGTCCTGATTAAGTCTTGCCTTTTCTATCTCCGCTCTCATCTGTTCTTCCGCCCTTGGTGAAACGACTGAAAAACTCTTTTTAGAAACACTTTCAAGCATTTCTTTATTCACATTGAGCATATCAAAGCCTTCGTCACAGACAGAGCCGATTTTAAGAATGTGAGCGCCTACTGTTATGCCCTTTTTCTCAAGTATCTGCTTTGCAACAGCGCCTGCAAAAACAAGAGGTGCTGTAAGACGACCGCTGAAATGGCCGCCGCCGCGTACATCATTTTTACCCTCATACTTTACATATGCAGGATAATCGCTGTGTGATGGACGGGGAACAGTCATAAGATTGCCGTAATCGCCGCTTTTTGTATTTGTGTTTTCAATAATCATCGCCAGCGGAGCCCCTGTTGTTACACCGTTTAACACTCCCGAAATAATATGAGGTATATCCTTTTCAAGTCGTGGAGTAGCAGTTTTGTCCTTGCCGGGCGCACGTCTTGACATATCAAGATAGATTTTATCCATATCAAGCTCTACGCCGTGGGGCAGTCCGTCAATAACACAGCCTATTGCCTCGCCGTGGCTTTCGCCGAAAATGGAAAGTTTTATATTTTCTCCGAAATTAGAGGACATCTGCCTTACCTCCCAGTCTGTTATAATCTTCAAAAAATGACGGATACGACTTGTTAATACTTTCTGCGTCGTCAATCTCAACAGTGCCGTCAATATAAAGCCCAGCCACCGAAAACGCCATAACTATTCTGTGGTCGTTAAAACCTTTCAGTTTAGCTGAATTAAGCTTTTTTCCGCCGTTAATTATCATTCCGTCAGTAGTCTCCTGCACCTGCGCACCTAAAAGCTTTAGGTTTTGAACTACGCTTTCAATCCTGTCGGACTCTTTATATCTTAATCTTTCAGCGCCTTTGATAACTGTTTTTCCCTTTGCAAAAGCAGCTAAAACTGCAATTATCGGTACTAAATCGGGTATATCAGATGCGTCAATTTCAGTGCCTTTCAGTTCACCGCCGAAACACCTGATTTCATTATCATCAACAGTTATATTTCCGCCGAAATTCCTGATAACATTAACAATTTCCTTATCCCCTTGGGTGCTGTTCATATCAAGACCGTTTACCGTAATATCGCCGCCTATTGCGCCTGCAACAAGGAAAAACGCCGCTTGTGACCAGTCGCCCTCCACCGTATAATCAAGCTTTTTAAACTGCTGATTTCCGTGGATAAGATATCCAAACTCTGTTTCTTTAACATAAACACCGTAATCAGCCATTACCTTGACAGTCATATCAACATAAGGCTTTGACTGAAGTTTGGTGGTAAGAATAACTGCACTGTCACCGTCCACATTTGCAAGGGCAAGAAGCAAGCCTGTTATATACTGACTGCTCACGTCCCCTGCCGCCTCATATGTACCGTTTGTAAGTTTTCCCGAAATTGAAAGGGGCAAAAATCCGTTGCTTTCCACCTTAACATTATGCTTTGGCAGAATTTCGAGATACTCGCCCACAGGTCTTTCAGGCAGTCTGCCTTCACCTGTAAAAGTAACGTTTTTGCCCAGCGACGCCGCAACAGGTATCATAAAGCGAAGAGTTGAGCCGCTTTCAATACAGTTAAGCGTGCTGTCGCCTCTTTTAAGAGCATCTATAACCCCTGTGGTAGCCTGCATATCCTTGGAGTTGATTATAGGGGAAACGGAGCCGCCTCCTGCCAGAAAAGAGCAAATCAAGGCTCTGTGCGCCGCAGATTTGGAAGGCGGAGCAGTAACCGTACCGTTTAATATTGAGTTTTCGATTTTAACAATTCCCATTAATTTACTCCGAAAAGCGTTGCTGTTTCTTCCATAGTTACAGGCTTTATAAAGCTTTCACCTATCTCTTTAAGCATTACAAGCTTTATGCCTTTATTCGTTCTTTTCTTGTCGGCGCTCATTGCGTCAACTATTTCTTTAGTTGAATGAGTGTCTTCAATTTTCATATTCATTTTACCCAGTATGTTGACAATTCTGTCGGCTGTTCCTTTTTCAGTAAGTCCTGCACTTTCCCCTGCCTGACTTATCATCACCATACCGATTGCCACAGCCTCGCCGTGACTTACCGTTTCAAAATTCCACAGTTTTTCAATGGCGTGACCGCAGGTGTGACCAAAGTTTAAAAGAGCCCTTTCGCCCATTTCTTTTTCGTCGTTTTCAACGATTACTCTTTTAATATCCACACACTCGTATATTAAATCTTCAATAAAATCCTTGGGATTTTCCTTTTCAAGTCGTTCAAACAATGATTTTGACTTGATACAACCGTATTTTACAACCTCACCCATTCCGTCATTAAAGAAATGGTCGCTTAACGTATCAAGCACATTGGGGTCGATAATTACAAGGCAAGGCTGATGAAAAGCGCCGCAGAGATTTTTGCCTTGAGGCAAATCAACTGCTGTTTTGCCGCCTACCGACGAGTCAACCTGAGCAAGAAGAGATGTAGGAATCTGCACAAATCTAATACCGCGAAGATAAATTGCAGAGGCAAATCCTGCCATATCGCCGCAAACGCCGCCGCCTAAAGCTACTACTGCGTCAGATCTTGTAAGCTGTTTGTCCGCCATAAACTCAACCATATCTATTACAGTTGATGTTTTTTTAGACGCCTCGCCTGCCTTAAAAACATATGTAAACACTTGATATCCCTGTTTTTCAAGCTGTGTTTTAACATTGTCGCCGTACAAAGCATAAACATTGTCATCGCTTATAAGAGTTATTTTGTTACAGTCAAGAACACTCTTTACAAGCTCGCCTGTTTTATTTATAAGACCTTTTTCAATTAAAATGTCATAGCTGTCGTTCACATTAACAGTAAGTTTTTTCATTAACCGATTTCCTCTTTAATTCTGTTGCCCTTTTCCATTAAATCGTGGAGCTGTTTTTCGTCTTCATTTACTATGCAATATTTGAATTTCATAAGATTTGAAACAAGGTCGTCAATTTCTCTCACAAGAGCATCCTTGTTTGCCACAAAAAGCTCCGTCCACATATCTGCATTAATTCTTGCTACACGGCTCACATCACGGTAGCTGCCTGCGGAATAACCTGCGTGCTGTGGTGCAAGAGGTGACAAAACATATGAGCAGGCAAGCACGTGGGCAATCTGTGAAGTAAAAGCAATCATTTCGTCGTGATGCTCAGGCGTTGTAACAACAGTTCTTGCAAATCCCATTTCCTGCGCAAGACCCACAAGAGCGTCTGTTTTTGCCCTTGGCGTGTTATCGTAGGGAGTGCAGATAAACGACGCATTATCAAACAGCGTTGCAAGAGAATTGTCATAGCCGCTTACCTCACGTCCTGCCATTGGGTGGGCGCCTATAAAATAAAAATTAAACTTTTCATCTTTAAGCTCATTGCAAATCTGGGTTTTAATACCACAGGAATCAGTAACAATACTGTCCTTTTTAAACAGGTCTTTGTGTTCTTTAATAAATGGTACAATAGCCT
The DNA here is from genome assembly GCA_944385025.1 of uncultured Eubacterium sp. GTDB lineage: Bacteria > Bacillota > Clostridia > Oscillospirales > Acutalibacteraceae > Eubacterium_R. Next base: position 29,432 of record CALWVQ010000079.1, on the reverse strand, counting down.
TGGGATAAAAGTTTACAATAGTAACGTCAGCCTGTGGTATCAGCTCCTCAAGAGAGCCTGTTTCATCTATAACGCCCTCGGCAACAGCTCTTTTTGAAACAGACTCTGTTCTGTTCCAGCCGAGGACCTTGTGATTTGTATTCTTTTTAAGCGTTTTAGCAAGGCTGGCGCCGATAAGACCCAGTCCGACAATCAATACGTTCATTTTTCAGCGCTCCGAATAGTAAAGTATAATCATAACTATAATAATATATAACTTATAATAAGTCAAATAACAAAAGTGTAAAAGCCATAAAAAATAAAGGGTAGTTTAAAACTACCCTTTTAATTTTATTTAGTTATTATCTTAAACAAGCTCGATGATGCACATCTCTGCTGCGTCGCCGCGACGAGGGCCTGTTTTGATAATACGGCAGTAACCACCGTTTCTTTCTGCATACTTTGGAGCTACTTCATCAAAAAGCTTTTTAACAACATCTTCCTTAGTTACATAAGAAAGAACCTGTCTTCTTGAGTGAAGTGTATCGTTCTTGCCTAAAGTGATCATCTTTTCTGTCATAGCACGAACTTCTTTAGCTCTTGTAACGGTTGTTTCAATTTTGCCGTTTTCTAAAAGATAAGTAACCATACCTCTGAGCATAGCCTTTCTGTGATCAGTAGGACGGCCCAGTTTTCTGCTACCTGGCATTGAAATTCCCTCCTTTAGTCCTCTTCTTGACTGAGTCCGAAACCAAGAGAAGCAAGTTTTGCAACTACTTCGTCAAGCGACTTTCTGCCAAGGTTTCTGACTTTCATCATATCTTCTTCTGATTTTCCGATCAAATCTTCTACTGTGTTAATACCTGCTCTCTTAAGACAGTTGAAAGAACGAACTGAAAGGTCAAGCTCTTCAATAGTCATTTCAAGAACCTTTTCTTTTCCGTCGTCGTCTTTTTCAACCATAATGTCCTGATTGCCGATTTCTTCTGAAAGATCAACAAAGAGCATAAGATGGTCATTGAGAATTTTTGCAGCAAGTGAAGCTGCCTCATCTGCAGGAATAGTACCATCTGTTTCAATATCGAGAATAAGTTTGTCAAGGTCAGTCTGCTGACCTACACGGGTGTTTTCAACAGTGTAGTTTACCTTAAGCACAGGAGTATAGATTGAATCTATTGCAATAGTGCCGATAGGTAATTCCATTAACTGCTTGTTGCGGTCGCAGGTAACGTAACCTCTTCCGCCGTCAGCAGTAAGCTCCATAACTACATTTGCACCTTCATCAAGATAAGCGATATGAAGGTCAGGATTAAGAATTTCAACATCTGCATCGTGCTTAATGTCGCCGGCAGTAATTTCGCCTTCACCTGAAGCCTCAATATAGAGAGTCTTGGGGCTGTCATCGTGTATTTTAAGAATTACGTTTTTGAGGTTAAGAACAATCTCAGTAACGTCCTCTTTTACGTGAGGGATAGTTGAAAATTCGTGTAAAACACCATCAATCTTTACGGAAGTGATAGCATAGCCGGGAAGAGATGAAAGAAGAACTCTTCTCATACTGTTTCCCAATGTTGTACCAAAGCCTCTCTCAAGGGGTTCAACAATAAATCTGCCTGTGCTTCTGCTTCCGATAGTAGATACATCTACAATCTCGATTTTAGGCTTATCAATTTCGATCATCTAAAAGCCTCCTAAAAAATGTTGTATTTTGTTTTCGCTAAATAACAGCTTAATTGCTATTATTTAGAGTAGAACTCAACGATTAAATGCTCTTCTACTGGAGTTGCTATCTCGTCTCTTTCAGGGAGTTTAACAACCTTTGCTTCCATAGCGTCCTTGTTTACGTCAATCCACTGTGGAACAGGGCGAGATGCGTTAGACTCAACGATTGATTTGAACTCGTCAGTAGTCTTGCTTGTTTCCTTAACAGCTACAACATCGCCTGCTTTAAGGAGATATGAAGGAATATCAACCTTTGTACCATTTACAGTAAAGTGAGCGTGATTTACAAGCTGACGAGCCTGTGCTCTTGAGCTTGCAAAACCTGCTGTATAAACAAAATTATCTAAACGGCTCTCACAAATCTGGAGAAGGTTTGAACCTGTTACACCAGCCTTACGTTCAGCCATAAGGAAATATTTGTGGAACTGGCTTTCTGCAATACCGTAGTAACGGCGTGCAGACTGCTTTGCACGAAGCTGAAGACCGTATTCTGAAGTCTTCTTTCTGTTTTGACCATGCTGGCCTGGTGCATATGAACGGCGTTCAAGTGCACATTTGCTTGTGTAGCATCTGTCACCCTTGAGGAAAAGTTTTTTGCCCTCACGACGACAAAGCTTACAAGCAGGTCCTGTATATCTTGCCATATCAAGTAACCTCCAAGTTTATACTATACGCGACGTCTTTTTGGTGGACGACAGCCATTGTGTGGAATAGGAGTAACATCTTTAATAAGACTTACTTCCAGACCAGCTGTCTGTAAAGCTCTGATAGCTGATTCACGTCCTGAGCCGGGACCCTTTACATATACATCTACACTCTTCATACCACAATCAACTGCAGTCTTTGCAGCAGTTTCAGCAGCTGTAGCAGCTGCAAACGGTGTAGATTTTCTTGAGCCTCTGAAGCCCATCTCACCTGCAGATGCCCAAGAAACAGCGTTGCCGTTTACATCTGTGATTGTAACGATTGTGTTGTTGAAGGTTGATTGAATATGGGCAGCACCACGCTCAATATTTTTCTTCTCACGACGTTTACGTGAGCCTGTGGTCTTTTTAGTAGCCATACTATTTGTATCCTCCTACTTATTTCTTCTTATTTGCTATGGTCTTTTTAGGACCTTTGCGTGTACGGGCATTGTTCTTTGAGGTCTGACCTCTTACAGGCAAGCCCTTTCTGTGTCTTACACCGCGATAGCAACCAATTTCGATAAGTCTCTTAATGTCAAAAGCTGTATCTCTGCGAAGGTCACCTTCAACAGTAAGGTTGTTAGTGATATAGTCGCTGAGCTTTTTAACATCGTCTTCAGTTAAATCTCTGCAACGGGTATTTGCGTCAATTCCTGTTGCAGCAAGAATTTTCTTAGAAGTAGTAAGACCGATACCGTAAATATAGGTAAGGCCATATTCTACTCTCTTGTCATTAGGTAAGTCAACACCTGAAATACGTGCCATATTACTGTTTACCTCCGATTGTTAGTTCAGGATTAGCCCTGACGCTGTTTATGCTTTGGATTTTCACAGATAACCATTACTTTTCCATTACGCTTGATTACTTTGCATTTATCGCAAATTTTCTTTACAGAAGGTCTGACTTTCATTTTGAATATCCTCCTAAATATTACTTTGAGCGCCAAATGATACGACCCTTTGTCAAGTCGTACGGTGACATCTCAATTGTTACCTTATCACCAGGGAGAATACGAATGTTGTTCATTCTCAGTTTTCCGCTGATGTGGGCAGTTATAATGTGGCCGTTTTGAAGTGTTACCTTAAAGGTTGTGTTAGGTAATACTTCTACCACTGTACCCTCAACTTCTATCATATCTGACTTTGACATCTTATACCTCGCTAATATTATTAATTACGATTGATGCTATTAAATTAACTGGAATCACATTACGGCGCTTTCGCCACCAATTGATTTAATTTAGATTTTAGTTAAAATAACCGGACCGTTTGAGGTTATGGCAACCGTATGCTCAAAGTGAGCGGATAATTTGCCGTCGGCTGTTTTAACCGTCCAACCATCTGATAGTTGTTTAACCTTATAGGTTCCCAGATTTATCATTGGTTCAATTGCCAATGTCATTCCGGGTAACAGTCTGATACCACGACCTGCGTGACCGAAGTTTGGTACGCTTGGTTCTTCATGAAGTTTAGTGCCTACGCCGTGACCCACAAAGTCACGAACAACACCGTATCCGCGCTCCTCGCAGTAGGTCTGCACAGCATTGCCTATATCGCCGATTCTGTTGCCTGGAACAGCCTGTTCTATGCCTATATAAAGACTTTCACGGGTTGTATCCATCAGCCGCTTTGCTTCGGGAGAGCAAGTCCCTGCAGCAAATGTGGCAGCATTGTCGCCGTTATAGCCGTTCTTTGCAGCTCCAAGGTCAATGCTGACAATATCGCCTTCTTTGATGATACGGTCAGCACTGGGAATACCGTGGATAACTTCATCATTTATAGATATACATGCAGTAGCAGGGAATCCGCCGTAGTTAAGGAAATTCGGTGTTGCACCGTGTTTTTTTATAAACTTGTATGCAATTTCGTCAATTTCCTTGGTGGAAACGCCGGGCTTTACAGCCTCTCCTGCTACCATTAATGCTTCAGCCGATATTTGACAAGCTTCTTTCATAAGTTCAAGCTCACGGCTGCTTTTAAGCACTATCATGTTAATCCTCCAATGCAGCAAAGACGAGAGCGGTAGTTTCTTCTACCTCTTCCTGACCTTCAACGATTACAAGCTTGTTAAGGTTTTTGTAAAAATCCTTAAGAGGCTCTGTCATTTCGTGATACTCTGCAAGCCTTGCCTGCACAGTTTCAGGAGCATCGTCTTTACGCTGAACAAGCTCACCGCCGCATGCGTCGCAAACACCGTCAACCTTAGGCTTTTTATATACAAGATGATATGAGTTTGCACACTTTGAACATACACGGCGACCGCTCATTCTCTTTGTAATTGCTTCATCAGAAACTTCGATATCGAGAACCTTGTCGATTTCGATACCCATATCCTCCAGAGCCTGAGCCTGAGGAATTGTTCTGGGGAAGCCGTCAAGAATAAAACCGTTCTCGCAGTCTTTTTCTTTAAGTCTGTCCTTAATTATACCGATAACAACCTCGTCAGGAACAAGCTGGCCAGCCTCCATATAAGACTTTGCCTTAAGTCCCATCTCTGTGCCCTCCTTAAGAGCCGCACGGATTATATTTCCTGTTGAGATTGCAGGAATACCATATTTTTCAACAATCTTTTCTGCCTGAGTGCCTTTGCCGGCACCCGGAGCACCGAGAAGAATAAGTTTCATAATATTTCTCCTTATAAATTAATCAAGGAATCCTTTATAATGGCGCATCATCATCTGTGACTCAAGCTGACGTACTGTCTCAAGAGCAACACCGCACATAATGATAAGTGATGTACCGCCCAGAGAAATTGTCATACCGCCGTCACTGCCGCCCTCAGTAAGAGGTTTGATTGCCATATCGCATATAAGTGAATATACGATTGGGAACAAAGCGATAACTGAAAGCATCAAAGCACCTATCAGAGTAAGTCTTGAAAGAACTCTCAAGATGTAGTCTGATGTAGGTCTGCCGGGACGGATACCCGGAATTGCGCCGTTGTTTTTACGAAGATTGTTTGCCATTTCAATTGGGTTGTACTGAATTGTACTGTAGAAATAAGCAAAGAAGATTATCAGCAAGAAGTACATTCCTGCATACCACCAGGAATCGCCCTGGAAAGCGTTGAAGAAGTCTTCCCAGAAGGTGCCTTCGTACTTGCTTGATGAAATGAACATTTGAACTGTTCCCGGAAGAGAAAGAATTGATGATGCAAAGATTACAGGAAGTACGCCGCTCATATTTACCTTAATCGGCATATGAGTTGACTGACCGCCCATCATCTTTCTTCCTACAACACGCTTAGCGTAAGAAATAGGAAGTCTTCTTTCTGAGTTATCCATAAATACGATGTATGCAATCATAAGAAGGAAGATTACGCATACAACAGGAACAAGAATTCTGTAAACAAGTCTACCAGTGTCAAGATACTGGAATAACTGCTTAATTAAGGTTGGGAAACGAGATACGATACCTGCGAAAAGGATAATGGAAATACCGTTACCTATACCGCTGATTGTAATCTGTTCGCCAAGCCACATAATAACCGCTGTACCAGCAGTAAGAACAAGAATGATAACTACTGCCTGGAAAACTGCGTCAAAGCCTGTGAAAGCCTGACCGTTAACATCGGTCATCAAATAGTTGTTTGCACGAAGGAAGAAGAAATATGCAAGGGACTGAAGCAAACCAAGTGCAACAGTTACGAAACGGGTGATAGAAGCGATCTTCTTTCTACCCTCTTCGCCCTCTTTCTGCAACCTTTCAAGTGCAGGAATTGCAACTGCAAGAAGCTGCATAATAATTGATGCGTTGATGTAAGGAGTGATTGACATAGCGAAAATAGTTCCATATGTGAATGCGCTACCTGTCATCAAGCTCAAGTAAGTGAGTATGGTGTTTCCTTTACCAACATCAATTTCATCTACAATGTTGAGGAACGGTACCGGAATGACTGAACCTATTCTGAAAATTAGGATGATAAATGCAGTAAACAAAATCTTTTTACGGATTTCTGCTACTTTCCATGCATTCAAGATGGTTTTAATCATTTAGAGCACCTCCACCTTACCACCTGCAGCTTCAATCTTATTTTTAGCTGACTCACTGATTGCTGCTACCTTTACGGTAAGAGCCTTTGTGATTTCGCCTCTGCCAAGAACTTTAACACCGTCAAGTGTCTTCTTGATAAGACCTGCTTCAATAAGGCTTTGTGCATCTATGGTTGCACCGTCTTCAAATCTGTCGTTAAGTGATGAAAGGTTTACGATTGCATACTCTGTTGCAAAAATGTTGTTGAAACCTCTCTTTGGTACTCTTCTCTGAAGTGGCATCTGACCACCTTCAAAGCCGGCTCTTCTGCTGTAACCAGAACGAGACTTCTGACCCTTCTGGCCTTTACCTGAAGTTTTACCCTGACCTGAAGCAGTACCTCTACCAATTCTCTTTACGCTCTTCTTTGAGCCCTCTGCAGGAGAAAGTTCATGTAATTTCATATCTGCACCTCCCCTTATTCTTCTACAACAGTTACAAGGTGAGAAATCTTTGCGATTTTACCCTGTGTCTGTGCATTGTCAGGCTGAACTGTAACGTTGCCTATTTTACGAAGACCAAGTGAGTGGGCGGTGGCAATCTGGTCAGCTTTGCTACCAATTAAGCTCTTTGTAAGCTTGATTTTAATGTCTGCCATAGTTCCACCCTCCTTAACCTAAAATTTCTTTTGTAGCCTTGCCGCGAACTGCAGCAACTTCGTCTGCTGTACGGAGCTGGCCTAAGCCGTTGATTGTTGCTCTTACAACGTTGTAAGGATTGTTAGAACGGATAGCCTTTGTTCTGATATCCTTGATACCAACTGTCTCAACAACAGCACGAACAGGACCGCCGGCGATAACACCGGTACCCTTTGGAGCGGGCATAAGCAAAACTTCGCCTGCGCCGAACTTACCCTTAATCTCGTGAGGAATTGTTGTTCCTCTGAGAGCAACCTTGATTGCGTTTTTCTTTGCGTCTTCGATTCCCTTACGGATAGCGTCAGGAACTTCGCCTGACTTACCGATACCGAAACCTACAAGACCCTTACCATCACCTACAACTACGAGAGCTGAGAACTTGAAAATTCTACCACCCTTTACAGTTTTAGATACACGGTTAATTGCTACTACTCTTTCTTCAAGCTCCATTGAAGATACGTCAATCTTTGCCATAAAAATTTACCTCCTTCGTTAGAACTTAAGTCCGCCTTCACGAGCGCCGTCAGCAACTGCTGCCACACGACCGTGATATACGTAACCGCCGCGGTCAAATACGCATTCTTCAACGCCCTTTGCCTTGGCTCTGTCTGCTAATGTTTTACCTACTGCTTTTGCAGCTTCTACGTTTCCGCCGTACTCTTTGAAGTCCTTCTCAACTGTTGATGCTGATGCGATTGTAACACCTGCAACGTCGTCGATTAACTGTGCGTAAATATTGCTGAGAGAGCGATATACGTTAAGTCTTGGACATTCAGCAGTACCGCTGATCTTGCCACGTACTCTTGTGTGGCGTTTTTTTCTTGCCTTATTGGCATCCTGTCTTGAAACCATTGTATTTCACTCCTTCCCTTATTTCTTACCTGCTTTTCCTTCTTTACGACGGATATGCTCTTCGGCATACTTGATACCCTTGCCCTTATAAGGCTCCGGTAGTCTCTTTTCGCGAACCTGTGCTGCGAACTGACCAACCTTCTGCTTGTCAGCACCGCTGATTACGATAGCGTTTGCTGACGGACATTCGATCTTAATGCCTTCAGGAGCTTCCATTGTAACCTGATGTGAGAAACCAAGGTTCATTACAAGGGTTGAGCCCTGCATCTGAACACGGTAACCTACACCGTTTACCTCAAGATTCTTCTTAAAGCCTTCTGTTACACCTGTTACCATATTAGCAATAAGTGAACGTGTAAGACCGTGAAGAGATCTGTTTTCTTTCTGATCGTTAGGTCTGCTAACGATGATTTCGCTGCCCTCAACGCTGATAGCCATATTTGGATGAGCATCCATTGTAAGAGTTCCGTTTGGACCCTTTACGGTAACAGTGTTGTTTGCGTCGATGTTTACATCAACGCCGGCAGGAATTGTAATTGGCTTTAAACCTATACGTGACATGCCTACTGTTCCTCCTTACCAAATGAATGCTAAAACTTCGCCGCCAACGTTTTGCTTGCGAGCTTCTCTGTCTGTCATAATGCCCTTTGAAGTTGAAACGATTGCAACACCGAGACCCTTCATAACCTTTGGCATTTCCTCAACATTTGAATAAATACGAAGACCTGGCTTTGATACTCTGCGAAGACCGGTGATAACCTGGCTCTTACCCTCGCCGTACTTAAGTGCTACACGAATAACACCCTGCTTGCCGTCCTCAATGATTTTATAGTTTTTGATATATCCTTCATCAACAAGAATCTGAGCAATTGCCTTCTTCATGTTTGACGCAGGAATATCTACTGTATCGTGTTTAGCTGAATTTGCGTTACGAATTCTTGTAAGCATATCAGCGATTGGATCTGTAATATGCATTGATATTTCCTCCTTATTAGATTAGCAATTCTCAGTTCTTACCAAGATGACTTCTTTACGCCAGGAATCTCGCCCTTGTGAGCAAGCTCTCTGAAGCAGATTCTGCATACACCGTACTTACGAAGATAAGCGTGAGGTCTACCGCAGATTTTGCATCTGTTATACTGTCTTGTTGAATACTTAGCTGGCTTAGCAGCCTTTACTTTCATAGATGTTTTTGCCACGATAATCCCTCCTTACTCTGAAAATGGTGCGCCCATAAGTTTCAAAAGCTCACGAGCCTCTTCATCTGTGTTTGCAGTTGTAACCATGATGATGTCCATACCGCGAACAGCATCAATCTTGTCATAGTCGATTTCAGGGAAAATCAACTGCTCTTTAACGCCCATAGCATAGTTGCCGCGGCCGTCAAATGAGTTAGGGTTGATACCTCTGAAGTCACGAACTCTTGGAAGAGCGAGATTGAAAAATCTCTCAAGGAATTCATACATTCTGTCACCACGAAGGGTAACCTTTACGCCGATTGGCATGCCCTCACGAAGTTTGAAGTTAGCAACTGACTTCTTTGCACGGCATACAACTGGCTTCTGACCTGTGATTATCTGAAGGTCATTAGTGATTGCGTCTACAACCTTTGAATTTTCTCTTGCTTCACCGCAACCAACATTGATTACAATCTTGTCAAGCTTTGGGATTTGCATAACAGACTTGTATCCGAATTTCTTCATCAATGCCGGCGCAATTTCATTCTTATATGTTTCTTTAAGCATTGCTGCCATTGTTATGTTCCTCCCTTACTTAAAATTCGTTACCGCATTTTTTGCAAACGCGCTTTGAGTTGTTGTGACCTACACGTGTAGCCTCACCGCACTTAGGACAAACAAGCTGTACCTTTGATGCGTAAAGAGCAGACTCAACCTGAACAAGACCGCCCTGGTCGCCCATCTTTCTTGGCTTAACGTGCTTTGTAACAACGTTTACTTTCTTAACGATTACTTTATTCTCTTTTGGGCTAACTGCGATAACCTCGCCCTTAACGCCCTTTGATTTACCGCTGAGTACCATTACGGTATCGCCGGTTTTAACAAACATTTTACTCATAATCTTGCACCTCCATTAAAGTACTTCCGGAGCAAGAGAAAGGATTTTCATATAATCCTTTTCACGAAGCTCACGAGCTACCGGTCCAAAAATACGAGTGCCACGAGGGGTTTTATCCTCTCTGATAATTACGGCAGCATTTTCATCAAAACGAATATACTGGCCGTCGTCACGACGTACACCTTTAGTTGTACGAACGATGACTGCTTTAACAACTTCGCCCTTTTTAACGATGCCGCCAGGAGCTGCTTTCTTAACTGAAGCTACGATTACATCACCGATATTTGCATATCTTCTGCCTGAACCGCCAAGAACTCTTATGCAAAGAAGCTCTTTAGCACCTGTGTTGTCGGCTACTTTAAGACGACTTTCCTGTTGTATCACAGCAATTTCCTCCTTCGTACTGCAAAATAACACTTTGCTAAGTTGCAGTTATTATTTTAATTGACTAAATTATAAAAAAGCTGTAAATCGCAACGATTATTTAGCTTTCTCAACGATATTAACCACACGCCATCTCTTATCCTTGCTGTATGGGCGGCATTCCATAATAAGAACCTTGTCGCCTACACCGCATTCGTTGTTCTCGTCGTGTGCCTTGTACTTAACAGTACGGTTTACAATCTTATTGTAAAGCGGATGACGAACCTTATCCTTAATAGTAACAACTACTGTTTTGTCCATCTTATCGCTGGTTACAATACCTACTCTTGTTTTTCTGAGGTTTCTTTCCATTCTTCAGTTACCTCCTTCTTAAGAATTAGCATTTTCAAGTTCGATTTCTCTCTCAACTGTCTTGATGCGAGCGATATCTTTCTTGACTGCTTTAATTCTCATAGGGTTGTCGAGCTGGTTGATAGCCTGCTGAAAATGAAGGTTGAAAAGCTCTTCTTTAAGCTCTGCAAGCTTCTTTGCTCTCTGATCTGCTGAAAGAGCCTTGATTTCTGATGCTTTCATTACTGCTCTCCTCCCTCTTCTTCTTTCTTAACAAACTTACACTTTACAGGAAGCTTGTTTGCTGCAAGACGCATAGCTTCGCGAGCTACTGTCTCGTCAACACCGCCGAGCTCAAACATAACTCTGCCCGGCTTAACTACTGCTACCCAGTAGTCAACGTTACCTTTACCTTTACCCATACGGGTGTCGGCAGGTCTTGCTGTAATAGGCTTGTCAGGGAAAATTTTGATCCATACTTTACCGCCACGCTTTGTGTAACGAGTCATCGCAATACGGGCAGCCTCAATCTGAGCAGCTGTAATCCATGCAGGCTCAGTTGTCTGAAGACCATACTCACCATAAGTTACCTTATTACCTCTTGTAGCTACACCGGTCATACGACCTCTGTGCTGCTTTCTGTGTTTTACACGCTTAGGTAAAAGCATTATCTTTTCCCTCCTTCTCTACGATTTGATCTCTTCTTGTTACGAGATTCGTGAAGAACTTCGCCCTGGTAAATCCAAGTCTTAACACCGATTCTACCATATGTTGTCTTTGCCTCTGCAAATCCGTAGTCGATGTCGGCACGAAGTGTCTGAAGAGGAATTGTACCCTCTTTATAAGTTTCTGAACGAGCGATTTCAGCACCGCCGATTCTACCTGAAACCATAATCTTAATACCACGAGCGCCAAGTCTCATTGTATTTCTGATAGCACCCTTAACAGCTCTTCTGAAAGATACACGTCTTTCAAGCTGCTGAGCAATGCTCTGTGCAACTAATGTTGCGTTAAGGTCAGGCTGCTTAATCTCAACGATGTTAATGAAAACTTCGCTTGCATCCTTACCTAACTTCTTAGCACAAAGAGCCTTAAGCTTTTCAATCTCTGCACCCTGCTTACCGATAACCATACCGGGCTTTGCACAGTGAATGTTAATTCTTACTCTCTTTGCGTCTCTTTCGATTTCTACCTTTGGAACACCTGCGCCGTAAAGGGTGTCAAGGAGATACTTACGAAGATTGTAATCTTCTACAAGTGTATCGCCGAACTCGCCCTTCTTTGCATACCAGCGAGAGTCCCAGTTCTTAATAACGCCGATTCTTAAACCGGTTGGATTACATTTCTGTCCCATTTAACTTTTCCTCCTCGCTTAGTCTTCCATTTCCTTAACGGTAATGGTGATGTGTGATGTTCTCTTATTGATTCTGTATGCTCTGCCCTGGGCTCTTGGCTGAATTCTTTTAAGAATTGGACCAGGAGTAGCGTTGCAGTAGCTTACTACTAATCTTGATACGTCCATATTGTTGTTATTCTCAGCGTTAGCCATTGCTGATTTGAGAACCTTCATAACAGGCTCGCAAGCAGCTTTTGGTGTGTACTGAAGAATAGCCATAGCCTTGTCTGCAGGCTGATTTCTGATAAGGTCAAGAACAATCTGTACCTTTCGAGGAGAGATACGGACGTAAGTTGCTTTTGCTGTTGCTTCCATAATTATTCTCCTTTCGATTACTTAGATGTCTTTGAGCCTGCGTGGCCTCTAAATGTTCTTGTTGGTGCGAATTCACCAAGCTTGTGTCCAACCATATCCTCTGTAACGTATACAGGAACGTGCTTTCTTCCATCGTGAACAGCAAATGTGTGACCTACGAATTCAGGGAAGATTGTTGAACTTCTTGACCAGGTCTTAATAACCTGCTTGTCGCCTGAAGCATTGAGAGCTTCAACCTTTTTGTAAAGACTTGCTTCTACATAAGGTCCTTTTTTAGTACTTCTACTCATATTAATCTTCTCCTTTCTTCTTATTTACCGTTACGACGACGAACGATCATTCTGTTAGATGCCTTCTTCTTATTACGTGTCTTGTAACCAAGAGCAGGTTTGCCCCAAGGTGTGCAAGGACCCGGACGTCCGATAGGTGACTTACCTTCACCACCGCCGTGTGGGTGGTCATTGGGGTTCATTACAGAACCACGAACGGTAGGTCTCCAGCCCATATTGCGCTTACGGCCTGCCTTACCGATTTTTACGTTTGCGTGGTCAGTGTTACCAACAACACCAACTGTTGCCATACAATCTCTCGGTACGTTTCTAAGCTCGCCTGAAGGAAGTCTCAAAAGAGCATATGCACCTTCAAGTGCCATAAGCTGAGCGCTGTTACCTGCTGAACGAGCAAGCTGTGCACCGTTACCGGGATAAAGCTCTACGTTGTGTACGATTGTACCAACAGGCATATCCTTAAGTGCAAGAGCGTTACCTGGGATAATATCAGCGTTAGGGCCTGACATTACTGTTGCTCCGACTTTCAAGCCTTCAGGAGCAGTGATGTAGCTCTTTACGCCGTCTTCATACTGAATAAGAGCGATATGTGCGCTTCTGTTTGGATCATACTCGATTGTAAGAACAGTAGCAGGCATATCAAACTTATTTCTCTTAAAGTCGATTATACGATACTTTCTTCTGTTTCCGCCGCCGCGATGACGAACTGTAATTCTTCCGTATGAGTTACGACCTGATTTCTTGTTGAGTGGCTCAAGCAAAGACTTTTCAGGAGCAACTTTTGAGAGAGAAGAATAATCAGTTACTGACATATTTCTCCTTGAAGGAGTGGTCGGCTTGTAATTCTTTATTGCCATTTCTTTTCTCCTTTCCGGATAACTTTGCGAAAGGATGGCACCTTTCATACCTCATCATCCGAAATCATTTTGTTGCTTTACTATATATAATAGGTATGTGATTACATCATATCGTTGAAGAATTCAATTTCCTTTGAATCTTCAGTAAGTGTTACGATTGCCTTCTTCCAAGATGGAGTGTAGCCAACGTTCATACCCTGACGACGCTGACGGCCTCTTACGTTGATTGTGTTTACCTTAGCAACCTTTGTGCCTGGGAAAACTTCCTCAACAGCCTTAGCAATTTCAATCTTGTTAGCGTCTTTAGCTACCTTGAAGGTATACTTCTTAACCATAATGCCCATCATTGATTCTTCAGTGATGATTGGCTTAAGAATAATGTCCTGAGCTGTTTTCATTATGCATATACCTCCTCGATTTTCTTTGCTGCGTCCTTGAGAACTACAAATGAGTCACAGTTGAGAATGTCATAAACACAAAGAGTGTTTACTGTAACTACCTTAACGCCCTCAATGTTGCGAGCACTCTTGTAAATCTTCTCGTCACTTTCAGCAGTAACGATAAGTGTCTTTTTAGCTGCCTTAAGCTTTGTAAGCATATCAATAACAGCCTTTGTCTTGATTGCCTCAAGCTCAACCTTGTTGATTACCATCATTTCGTCAGCAGCAACCTTTGATGAAAGTGCAGACTTCATAGCAAGTCTCTTAACTTTCTTATTAAGGTTTACTTTGTACTTTCTTGGCTTTGGACCAAGAGCAACACCGCCGTGTGTCCACTGTGGGCTGCGGGTTGAACCCTGACGAGCACGGCCTGTTCCCTTCTGTCTCCAAGGCTTTGCACCGCCACCGCTTACTTCTGAACGAGTGAGAGTTGACTGTGTGCCCTGACGCTGATTAGCAAGATAGCTAACAACTGCAAGATGCATTGCTGACATATTTGGCTCAATGCCGAATACTGAATCAGCAAGTTCTAATTTTGAAGTTTTCTTACCTTCCTGGTTATAAACCTGAACCTGTGCCATTACTTTCTCTCCTTTCGTTAAGCTTTAACTGCGTCTGCGATTACAACAATTCCGCCCTTTGGACCGGGGATTGCACCCTTGATTGCGATGAGGTTGTTTTCAGCATCAACCTTTGCAATCTTGAGGTTCTGAACTGTTACTGTCTCGTGACCGTAGTGACCTGCCATCTTCTTGCCCTTGAATACTCTTGAAGGACTTGAACAAGCGCCGAGTGAACCTGCGTGACGGTGGTTAGGACCTGTACCGTGTGTCATTCTGAGTCTTGCGAAGTTCCAACGCTTAATTGCGCCTGATGTTCCGTGACCCTTGCTTGTTCCCTTAACATCTACGATTTCGCCAACCTCGAATGTGTCAGCCTTGAGGATTTGACCTACCTCAATACCGTCGATGCTGTCAAGACGGAATTCTTTAAGTGTTTTCTTAGGAGCAACGTCTGCCTTGTCGAAGTGACCCTTCATTGGCTTGTTTACACGAGATACCTTAACATCACCGAAACCAACCTGAATAGCCTCATAGCCGTCGTTGTCCATTGTCTTAATCTGTGTTACTGTGCAAGGACCGGCTTCAACAACAGTTACAGGAATTACTTTTCCGTTTTCGTCAAAAATCTGTGTCATGCCGATTTTCTTGCCGATAAGACCTTTTTTCATTTTATTTCCTCCTTATTGGTTATTGGTTGAGTTTCCCCAACATGACCTCAGCCTGTTTGATTAGAGTTTAATCTCAATCTCAACGCCGGCTGGGAGCTCAAGACTTGTCAAAGCTTCAACTGTTTTGTTTGAAGGTCTGAGAATGTCGATGAGTCTTTTGTGTGTTCTCTGCTCGAACTGCTCACGGCTGTCCTTGTACTTATGAACTGCACGAAGGATAGTTACTTTCTCAACTTCGGTAGGAAGTGGGATTGGACCGCTAACCTGTGCGCCTGTTCTCTTAGCTGTTTCAACAATCTTTTCAGCTGCCTGATCAACTAAGCTGTGGTCATAGCCCTTGAGTCTGATTCGAATCTTAACCTTACTTGCTGCCATGTTATTTCCTCCTGAAAAATTATGGTGCGAGCTGCCGAATAAATTACCACGTGCCCGTGTGTTTCAACCCTCTCTGTAAATAAAACCGAATGAAAAGAACATTCGGGCATACAGGTTTTGCACATAGTTCCAGTGTTCGCAAGTCACTGGTTGCACAGTAGTTACCTATCGGTGATTTTCGCCCGGTTTAAAATCGGACATACTCCGTATGAATTACCGCCTGGGTTAAGACGCAACCTCATACATCATCGCATATCTAAATGCGGATAACGGGAACACAGTATATATAAAAATATATAATAAGCCCATTTCCACAAGCTCACTTATTATATATTATAGATACCCTGTTGTCAAGGCATTTTTTAAAACTTTTTGAAAAATTTTCATTGTGTATTTTTAACGAATTTAAAACCAAAATTTTGTATATTTGCACAAATAAAAATCTTGTGGTACAAGCACGTAAATTACGGCTCGCACCACAAGATATAGTTTTAATGTTTTATGCACTTGTTTTCATAGACAATTTCAGTTTATCAGCTATCATAGCAATAAACTCACTGTTAGTGGGCTTTCCTCTCTGGGACTGAATAGTATATCCGAAATATGATGATAAAACATCTACGTCTCCTCTGTCCCACGCAACCTCAATGGCGTGTCTTATTGCTCTTTCAACTCTGGAAGCCGTGGTCTTATATTCCTTTGCCACAGTAGGATACAAAAGCTTTGTTACTGAGCCAAGCATTTCACTGTCGCTTACCGAAAGCTTAATTGCTGTACGCAGATACTGATAGCCCTTAATATGAGCAGGAACGCCGATTTCCCTCATTATATTTGAAATAACAATATCAATATCACTGTCACGCATAGGGGCAAGCTCCCTTTTGTTCTTTTCCGTTTTCCAAGACGCAAGGCGAACAATACGCTTTGCCACTGCCAATGGACTTACGGGTTTTATAAAGTAATAGTCTACTCCTGCTTTAATCATCTGCTGTTCAAAATCCTGTGAGCTGATAGACGACATAAGTACAACGAGAGGCTTCTCATCCAGAGAAGCATCGATATAATCAAGCACATCAATAGCATCTCCGTTTGACATAAACGCATCAAGAACCAATACATCAATATGCTGACTTTCAATAACGGAAATTACTCTTGCACCGTCCTTTGCCGTGAGCACCACGTCAAATCCTGCATTTTTCAATTCCTTTTGACATTCCTTGCCAAACTGCTGTGTGTCGTCTGCAATAAGAACCTTCAAATTGGTCTTCATTAAAAAACCTCCTTTTGTTTTCTTCCACATATTACCACTTTTGAAATTGAAATGCAAGTCTTTTTCACAATATTTTGTAATTTATTTTCACTTTTCTTATAATTCGTTTTAAATTTCCGTTCAGTTGACGCTTTCTGACATTTCAATCATTTTTTCGGCAAATATGCCGTATCCCTTTTCAGGATTATCAACTACAACGTGGGTCAAAGCTCCCACCAGCTTGCCGTTTTGGATAATGGGAGAGCCGCTCATTCCTTGCACAATTCCTCCCGTTTTTTCAATCAAATCTTTGTCGGTTACCTTGACAAGCATGTTTTTCTCATCATTATTTGAGCGCATATATATCTTTACAATTTCAACGCTGTAAAGCTTTGGGCCGTCTTCATCCAAAGTACAAAGAATTTGAGCCTCACCCTTCTCTATTTCTTGAGACAATGCAACGTCATATAACTGTTTATCACTGACATCTATTGTGTATTTTCCGTAAATACCGCAATTGCTGTTAAGACTTAAACTGCCTATTGTATCATTTGAAAAATCACAGCTCAGTGAACCCGCTTCGCCGTCTGTGCTCTTATATATTTTTGTAACATTTGCCTTAACTGCCTCACCGTTTAATATAGGCATAATTTCGTTTGTGTCCACATCAGTTATAGGATGTCCCAAAGCCGCAATCGTGGAATTTTCAGGGTTATAAAATGTAACTGTGCCTATACCCGCAGTTGAATCCCTAACCCATATTCCAACTTTATACTTGCCTTCAGCAGAATAATAAACAGGCTTTAAAGTAAATGTTTTGTAATTACCGTTTCTTTTTACTTTTATTTTGTAATCGTTTCCGTTATTGTCGTTAAATATCTCTTCTACCTGATCCGAAGTTGTAGTCTTTACACCATTTATACTTACTATTATGTCGCCTTTTTCAATACCTGCCTCTTTTGCGGGGTTGCAGGTTCCGCCGTCAACAATAACATCCTTTGTGCCTACAACAATTACGCCGTCTGTGTAAAGCTTTATGCCGAAACTTTCGCCTCCGATATAAACCTTTTTACTTTCAGTTTTTGTTACAGTAGCTTTCTTTACCGGAAATATTCCCAGCAATTTAATTTCTTTTGTGTCCGGAGATACTCTTTCATTTCCCTGATAATCCACCAAAGAATAATCATTTGCATCTACTGTATAAATACTATTATAGGTTATAGTGTTTGACGAATAAGTGTATATTTGGTCGGGTAAAAATATATTTCCTGCGCTTACAAGAGATAAAACAGCAACAAGAAAAACGGCTAATATGCCGTCCGTAATTCTAATTAATTTTTTCACATAAATCACCGATAATAGTATTGACAAAAAAATAAGGACATCGAAAACGATGTCCTTAAAAATTATTAGTAAATATTCAATTTTATGTAAAATTCTTAAATTTAACAGTAAAAGGCGTTAAATTGAAACCTCGTGTGCAATATTGTAAAGTTCCATATCAATAGACTTTTTCATATTAAGAGCTTCAAAAATATCGAAATCAACAACCTCTTCTTTTTGAGCTGCAACAACACGATTACCTATGTCCTTCATAAGAAGCTTAACAGCATAGTTACCCATACGTGTAGCCATAACTCTATCCTTAACAGTAGGATAACCGCCGCGCTGTGTATGACCCAAAACAGTTGCTCTTGACTCAACGCCTGTCTTAGCTTGGATTTCATCAGCAAGCTCGTGAACGTCAACTCCGCAGCCCTCAGCAACAATAATAATAAAATGCTTTTTATCGGTACGCTGTGTTTTCTTCATACGCTCAATTACGTGCTTTTCAATATCGAATTCCACTTCAGGAATAAGGATAGAAGTTGCGCCGCAGGCAATGCCTGAATTAAGCGCAAGGTATCCTGCTCTTCTGCCCATAACCTCAATAACCGAACATCTGTCGTGAGACTCGGCAGTATCACGAAGACGGTCAACCATCTCCATAATAGTATTAAGGCAGGTATCATAACCGATTGTATAGTCGCAGCAGGCAATATCGTTATCAATAGTGCCCGGAATACCAACGCATGGGATTCCTCTTTCAGATAAATCCCTTGCACCTCTGAATGAACCGTCACCGCCGATAACAACAACGCCCTCAATACCATATTCCTGACAAGTGCGAATAGCCTTTCTCATTCCCTCTTCAGTAGCAAATTCAACTGAACGTGCAGAATAAAGAATTGTACCGCCTCGGTTAATAATATCGGAAACAGAACGTAAATCCATCTCGATAAAATCGCCGTTAATCAAACCGTTATATCCACGAATTACACCATAAACTTTAATTCCGTTTTCACACGCCGTACGTACAACCGCACGAACTGCAGCATTCATTCCCGGAGCATCGCCGCCGCTTGTTAAAACTGCAATAGTTTTCATATTAAGTGTCCTCCTGCAATCTTATTGTAATAGCATAGAAAATATTGTAATATTACTGGGACAAAATGTCAAGTATTGACTTATTATTTACAATTTATACATATATTTATCCCATATAAACTACATTATCATTTCCTATAATTCGCTTAAGTTCAGCAATCTCTGTTTCATTAACCTCAACAAAACAATCTCTTGGCTGAAGCTCATAAGCGCCACTATCAATATAGTAATAATAAAGGGGAATTGTTCCGTCGAATATTGACGTTACCCTTTTAGTCAACGCAATTCTCTTGTCGTTTTTACTTTCAAATCTTAAAAAAAGACCTGTTTTTTTCTTTTTTTTAGGCTTTTGCGCTGATACATTTTCAGCAGTATTTTTTGCGCTGTTTTTTATATCATTTTTTGACGGAGGAGGCAAAATCTCCCCCGCTAAAATTTTAACGTCCTTTTGCTCTTCAAAAGACAGATTTCCGAATACGCTGATTATGCTGCCGTCATAAATCAAATCTCCGTATTTCTCAAGGGTTTTCGGAAAAACCACTATTTCCACAGCGCCGTACAAATCCTCAAGACTGACAAAAGCCATTGCCGCACCGTTTCTTGTATGTTTTATAACTACTTTTGTAATTATGCCGCATATTTTAACCTGCGACTTATCTTTATACAGTGACATTTCCTCATTTTGAGCTTTTATTATGTCAATAGTATTGGCATAACCTCGGCTCTCACAAGCCTGAGCGTACTTTTCCATAGGATGACCTGACAAATAAAGACCCGTCATTTCCTTTTCCATTTTTAAAAGCTCTGATTTAGGAAATTCCTCTACATCGGGCAAATCAAAATCAAATGACATTCCCTCTCCCTGTCCCAAATCAAAAAATCCCACCTGACCGTACTTTGTATTCTGGCGGTAATTTTCAAGATTTGTCACAAGTGCGGGAAGTGCCTGAAGCATCTGCCGTCTGTTACAGTCAAAACAATCCATTGCGCCGCACCTGATAAGGCTTTCAACGGCTCGGCGGTTGAAATGAAATTCCTGCATTCGCTTGCAAAAATCCAGCAAATCTTTAAATCTGCCGTTTTTTCTTTCTTTAACAACGTCATCGATAAAATCACTGCCAACATTTTTAATGCCTAAAAGACCGTAGTTAATTACATTTCCGTTAGCGGTAAAGCCTTTCATCGACGTGTTAATGTCGGGAGGTCCAAGCCTTAATCCCAAACGCTTACACTCTGCGGTATAGGTCGCAATTTTATTTGTTTGGTCAAGGACTGACGTCATTAAAGACGCCATAAACTGTGCAGGGTAATAGCACTTCAAATACGCTGTTCTGTACGCCACAAGGGCATAGCAGGCAGCGTGGGATTTATTAAACGCATATTTTGCAAAATCTGACATTTGGTCAAAAATCACGTTTGCCGTCTTGCTGTCAATACCATTTTTATTACTGCCGTTTACAAAGGTTTCCCTCTCTTTTTCCATAACGTCCAGCTTTTTCTTACTCATTGCTCGGCGGACAATATCAGCCCTTCCGTATGAGTAGCCTGCAAGCTCTCTGAAAATCTGCATTACCTGCTCTTGATAAACCATACAGCCATACGTATTTTCAAGAATAGGGCGCAGTTTTTCGGTAATATACGTTACTTTTTCAGGATGATGGGAATTTTCCACAAATGTGTCTATCTGCTTTGCAGGTCCAGGACGGTAAAGGGAGGTTGCCGCAATTAAATCCTCAAGGGCGCGAGGTTTTAAATTCATCAGCATCTGCTTCATTCCGGAAGATTCAAACTGAAAAATACCCTCTGTCTGTCCCTTTGCAAACATTTTATATACGTTAGCGTCATCAATAGGGATATTTTCAATATCCACTCCCGCCGCCTTTGCGGCATTATCAATAACGGTAAGGGTACGCAGTCCCAAAAAGTCCATTTTAAGAAGACCTAATTCCTCGAGAGTAGTCATTATATACTGGGTAACGGGTACGCCGTCATTAGTAGCAAGAGGAACATAAGAGGAAACAGGGTCGTGGGTGATAACAACGCCTGCTGCGTGGGTAGAGGTGTTTCTCGGCATACCCTCCACCTTTTTTGCGGTTTCAATTAGTTCTTTAACCTGCGGGTTTTCCTCCATAAGAGCAGACAATTCCTTTGACCTGCTTACCGCCTGCTCAATGGTAATATGAAAATCGTTTGGAACAAGCTTTGCCACCACGTCAACAGACGCATATGACATACCCATTGCTCTTCCCACATCACGAATAGCCGCACGGGTGGCAAGAGTACCGAAAGTTACAATTTGTGCCACGTGGTCTGCGCCGTACTTATCGGTAACATACTTAATGACCTCTCCTCGTCTTTCATAGCAGAAATCAATATCGAAATCAGGCATAGAGACTCTTTCAGGATTCAAAAATCTTTCAAAAAGAAGATTGTATTTCATAGGGTCAAGGTCGGTAATGCCCATACAATACGCCGCAATAGAGCCTGCTCCGGAACCTCTGCCCGGACCTACAGGAATACCCTTTGACTTGGCAAAAGACACAAAATCTGCAACTATTAAGTAATAGTCCGTATATCCCATCTTTTCAACCGTTTTGAGCTCATAGTCAAGCCTTTGATAGTAGCTTTCGGGAGGGTTTTCGCCGTATCGTTTTTTCATTCCCTGCATACACAGGTTTTTAAAATATTCAAAATGGTCAATATTATTGGGAGTTTCATAATACGGCAGTTTCGTAGTACCAAACTCAAAATCAAAATTGCATTTATCAGCTATTATCTGGGTATTGCTTAAGGCTTCGGGAACATCTGAAAAAATTTCCCTCATCTCATCTTCGCTTTTGAGATAAAATTCATTGGCGTGAAATTCCAGTCCCGTATCGTCGCCGATAACGTGGTTAGTAGCAATGCAAATAAGAACCTGCTGAATTTTAGCATCATCTTTTTCAATGTAGTGAACATCGTTTGTCGCCACTAACGGTATACCTGTTTCTCTTGAAATACGCTTAATTCCCTCGTTTACTCCCTGCTGTTCAGGAAGTCCGTGGTTTTGAAGTTCAAGATAATAATTTCCCTCTCCGAAAATATCGTTATACCAAAGGGCAATCCTCTTGGCATTTTCATAATCCTTTTGCAAAAGCGCTTGAGGGATTTCACCGGCAAGACAGGCAGAAAGGCAGATAAGTCCCTCGCTGTGCTTTTCAAGCAAATCGTGGTCAATTCTCGGCTTAAAATAAAAACCTTCGGTATAAGCCTTTGACACCATATCTATAAGATTTTTATAGCCTGTTTCATTTTTGCAAAGAAGAATGAGATGATTATATTCCTTGTCAAGCACTTTATCCCTGTCAAATCTTGTTCTTGGGGCAACATAAACCTCACAGCCGATTATCGCCTTTATACCTGCTTTTTTACAAGCCTTATAAAAATCAACAGCCCCGTACATATTACCGTGGTCGGTAATGGCAAGGGACTGCATTCCAAGCTCCTTTGCACGCTCTGCAAGTTGTTCCACACGACAGGCGCCGTCCAGCAAAGAAAACTCTGTATGAGTGTGCAAATGAGTAAACATATTACTTTTTCATCCTTTACAAATTTTGTGCTATTTCAAGAATTTTGTTAAGCCGATGATTAACTCCCGAACGGGACAGCCCGCTTAGTTTAGATAGTTCAGACAATGAAAGTTCGGGATTTTCCTTTCTTAAAACAGCCATTTCCTTAAGATCTTTTTTTAAATAATCAAGACCTTTAATCTTTTCGATTTTTTCAATAGCTTCAATATGGGCGAAGCTGGCTTTTACCGTTCTTTCAATATTTGCCGCTTCACAGTTTGCCGTTCTGTTAGCTTTATTTCTGAAATCTTTTACAATTTCAATATTCATCATTTCAAACATTGCGGAAGAAGCGCCCATTAAATACAAACAATCCTCAATCGCCTGACTTCCTTTAAAATAAACAATATTGTAGCCTTTTCTGTTTGATAATTTAGGAGTAAGTTCCATCTCTTCCAAAAATGTCACAAGACTTTTTGAAAGATTAGAAAAGGGCACGGTAAATTCCAAATGATAGTCTTTTTTAGGGTCGCTTACAGTTCCGCAGGCTAAAAATGCCCCTGCTAAAAATGCATTTACACAGTCGGTACAGTCAAAATTTGAATGATTGATTTTCAGGCTTCCCACTTCATTGTGACCGAAAACGCCTAAAATCTTGTCGCACTGGCTTTTTTCATCAATATTTACAGAAAAACTTCTTCCCTTTGGGGACGACTTGATAAAGCAGTTAACATTACAATATTTTTTTATCAGTTTTCTAAAAAGACGGGCAATACGTTCATTTTCCGTTTGTATGCTTATTCCTAAAACAGAAAAACTTTTTGAAAATATACAAAGCCCGTAAAGAAGTGCTTTTTCACAACAGCTTTTTTCATATTCAATTTCTAAAAGTTCGTTTTTTACTTCCTGTGAAAATGACATTTACCCATAACTACTTTCTGTCTATATCTCTGTGATTAACTGATACGTTATCCCATTTTTTTGAAAAGTGTTCCTTAAGCGCTTCGGCAAAAGCAACGCTTCTGTGATTTCCTCCTGTGCAACCGATTGCAAAAACTATTTGACTTTTGCCCTCTTTTATGTAAAGGGGATTTAAAAAATCCAAAAGGTCAATAAGCTTTGCAAGCAGTTGATTTGACTGGTCAAAAGAAAACACATAGTCCCTGACTTCTTTATCAAGACCTGTTTTATTCTTTAATTCATCAACCCAATACGGATTTGGCAGACAGCGCACGTCAACTACAAAATCCGCCTCTGTAGGAATACCGTGCTTAAATCCAAAGGAAACACAGTGAATATTCATAACATCACTATCGTTACCCAAAAGAATTTGAGCCAGTCTCGCTCTAAGTTTTTGATTATCTGTATCCGTTGTATCAATTATATGATCGGCAAGTGCTCTCAGCGGAGCCAAAAGCTCCTTTTCATACGTAATTGCCTGCTTGATATTTCCATTAAATCTATCTGCAAAAGGATGCTTTCTGCGGGTAAGTTTGTACCTTTTGAGTGCTTCCTTATCGTCAACATCAAGATAAATGCACCTTACATTGTAGCCGTAAGGCTCTATACTTTTAATACTTTCAAGAAGCTTTTCAAACATACGGTTTGAACGCACATCTGTTACAAGTGCAACTCGGTCATAACCGCTGCCGTTTGCCAAAAGTCCTATAAATGTAGATATAAGTTCCGGAGGCATATTATCTATACAGTAATACCCTACATCTTCAAGAAAGCCCATTGCAGTAGACTTTCCTGCTCCGCTGACACCGGTTAAAACTACTAATTCTTTTTCTTTATTCTCCATAGCTTATTACCTCATTACTTCGTAACACGTATTTCCATTTCCAGCTTAACACCTGTTTTTTCAAAAACAGTTTTGGCACATTCATCACAAAGTTCAAGAACATCCTTACAAGTTGCATTGCCTCTGTTGATGACAAATCCAGCGTGTTTTTCGCTCACCTGCGCATCTCCTACATTTTTGCCTTTAAGACCGCACTGCTCAATGAGCGCGCCTGCAAAATATCCTTGCGGGCGTTTAAAGGTTGAGCCTGCCGACGCAAACTCCAAAGGCTGTTTTGTTTTTCTGCGGTTCATCAAGTCGTCCATTTTTGCCTTGATTTCGTCTTTACTGCCTTTTTTCAATTTCAAATAAAGCCCCGTTATTATACAGTCGTTTTCATAATATGCCGAATGGCGGTAAGAAAGTTTTAAGTCACTATTTTCTAAAAAACCTTCATTGCCGTCTTTATCTATATGGTCGCACCTGTAAAGCACATCCTTCATGTCGCCGCCGTAAGCACCGGCGTTCATAAAGGCTCCGCCGCCGCAGGAACCCGGAATACCATAGGCAAATTCCAATCCTGTTAATCCGTGCTCATACGCAAATCTGCAAAGTCTTATAAGCAGAGCGCCCGAATCGGCGTAGATTGTTTCTTCGTCTATCAACTTGATTTCACTGTAATGGTCATCTAAAATCATTACACAGGCATCAATTCCGTCGTCGCTTACCAACATATTTGAGCCGTTGCCCATGGGCAAAAGCCGTATATTTTCATCCCGTGCAGTTTTTACAAGCCTGCTGATTTGCTCTCTGCTTTCGGGATAAACAACTAAAGAGGCTTCGCCGCCTATTTTAAACGTGGTATGCTTGCTCATTGGCTCGTTAAGCTGGTAATGGCAATTCATTTCTTTACAAAGTTCAATTATTTTTTTCAAAAAATCACCGTTAGTCTTTTACTTTATTAAGGATAGCGGCTCCGATAACACCGGCGTCGTTACCAAGCTGTGCCTTAACTACTTTGGTCTGAATCTTACTGTAAATAGAGTATCTTTCAGCCTCAATATACTTGCGAAGAGGCTTCATAAGAGTTTCCCCTTCGTTACAGATTCCGCCGCCGACGCAAATAATTTCAGGCTGCAAAGCGTTTATTATGTTGATGAGTCCGCAGGCAACATATTTTATGTACTGGTCAACAACTTTTATTCCTGCAATGTCACCTTTTCTCATAGCGTCGAAAGCCGTTCTTCCTGAAACTTTTCCCTCTTCTGCAGCGATTTTATGCATAACAGAATCAGGATTCTCCTCCATAGCCGCTTTTGTTTGATTAATAAGAGCTGTTGCAGAGGCATAGGCTTCCCAGCAGCCTTTTCTTCCGCAGGTACACTGTTCTCCGTCTACAACAATTACCATATGTCCGCACTCGCCGCCAGCATAGTTTACACCGTTTACGATTTTGCCGCCAACGATAACACCGGAACCTACACCTGTACCAAGGGTTACGGCTACAAAATCCTTTGCTCCGTTTCCCACACCTGCATAAGCCTCGCCCAAAGCGGCGCAGTTTGCATCGTTTTCAATATACACCTTTTCGATTCCCAGTCTGTCTATAAGCATCTGTTTTGCAGGCACATTGTTGAAAACAAGGTTGTTGGCGAACTCAATAACACCTTCTCCGTTTACTGTTCCCGGTGTACCTAATCCTACCGATTCAATATCATTGATTGTTAGTCCCGCTTTTTCAATTGCTTCCAGTGTTACCTTTGCAATATCATCAAAAATCTCTTCAGCGCTTCTCGGACTGTTTGTTTTGGTTTTAGAGGTAGCAATAATTTCGTATTCGTCGTTTACAACTGCTGATACGATATTTGTTCCTCCAAGGTCAATTCCTATTGTGTACATTCTTTTATCCTCCATTAATTTTGCCAAATTTCTACTTCTTTATCTTGGGGAATAATTTCATCCATTCCCAAGCTCTTCATAAGGTCTTTTGCCGCATTAAATCCCATTTTCTTTTGTCTGTTATTCATTGCGGCAGTTTCAACAATTACCGCAAGATTTCGCCCGGGAGTTATCGGAACTGTTATTGCAGGAACTTTAACGTCTAAAATTCTTGCATACTCATTATCAAGCCCCAACCTGTCATAAGCTTTTGTGCTGTCCCAAGCCTCAAGCTGAATAACCATATCAATCTTTTCGCTGGGTTTAACTGCACCCATACCGAAAATCCGCCGAGCGTCAATTATTCCGATACCGCGCAGTTCTACAAAGTGACGAATATTGCTGGGAGAATTACCCATAAGAGTCTTGTCGCTGATTTTTCTTATTTCCACCGCGTCATCAGCAATAAGACGATGACCTCTTTTTATAAGTTCAATAGCAGCTTCGCTTTTTCCGGCGCCGCTTTCACCGGTAATCAGAACTCCCTCACCGTAAACCTCAACAAGTACTCCGTGTCTTGTGATTCGCGGAGCAAGTTCCTTGTTAAGATAAGCGATAAGCGCTGCAAGAAACGGTGACGTCTCCTCTTTTGTTTTTAAAAGGGGAACCTCATACCTGCGACAAGCGCTTTCAAAATAATCCGGTATATCAAGCCCTCTTGTAACAACTGCCGCCGCAGGTTTCAGGCTGAGCCAGCAGCCAAGAGCTTTTTCACGTTCGTCGTCGCTCATATTATACATAAAGCCCATTTCTGTCCAACCCAAAATTTGAATTCTAAGCGGATCAAAATAATCAGTGTACCCTGTCAGGACAATCCCAGGTCTGTTAATTTCAGCCGTTTCGATAAGTATCTCATCGGCTGATTTTGGCAGATACACAACCTCAAGATTATGATTATTAATGACTTTTTCAAGGGATACCGAATAAGTTTGGCTCATAATTTTTCCTCCCGCAAGAAAATAGAATTACAAAATTATTATAAAATATTAGAATATTATTATCAAGTTCTTTCTAAAATTTTATTAATTAAAAATAAACAGGCAAAGTGCATATTTACAGTTATGCAGATTTGTGATAAAATGTTTTGAGTAAATTCATTGATTTGAGGGAAATTATGGACAAAACACTCAAGGTTGGTATAGGAACAGACGCTTTTCCCCCTACTACTGACGGCATCAGCAACGTTGCCCAAAACTATGCCGCAGAAATAAACAAAAGATTGGGAGAAGCAGTTATCATAACGCCTAAAAATCCTAACCAACTGGACTACAAATACAACTACGAAATATTCAGATACAAGAGTTGGTGGGTTCCTTCAAAGGAAGGATATTCAATCGGCTGGCCTTTCAAGGACGAACTGCATCAAAAAATTATTGATATGAATTTTGATATTCTTCACTCTCATGCACCGCTTGCTACAAGTTATTATTTCAGAAGAGTTGTGGAGAAAAAGCCAATTCCTGTTGTGCTGACTTATCACACCAAATACGAATATGATATTGACAGGCGTGTTCCCACAAAACCTGCAAGGGATTTTGCATATCATTTTCTTTTAAACAACATCAACGCCGCCGACGAAGTTTGGGTAACAAGCGAAGGCACGGTAGATTCTCTTCGTAAAATCGGATATCAAGGGGATTACGTTGTAATGCCAAACGGCTGTGACCTGCCTAAAACCGATGTGTCTGAAGAAGATATTGCAATGATTAAAAGGAAACACAATGTGCCCGAAAATATGCCTATATTTTTGTACACAGGCAGAATGATTTGGTATAAAAATATTGAACTTATCCTTGAGGCATGCTCCAA
Source organism: uncultured Eubacterium sp. (assembly GCA_944385025.1). Lineage (GTDB taxonomy): Bacteria > Bacillota > Clostridia > Oscillospirales > Acutalibacteraceae > Eubacterium_R. The sequence goes on along the minus strand of CALWVQ010000079.1, from coordinate 1,078 downwards.
GCTGAAAAGCGACGGCAAAGTATTTCGCCTTATAATGCTGGGCTTCGGCGCTGACGAAAACGCCATAAAGCGCAGAGTGAACAAGCTCGGTCTTAAGGACTACGTTATTTGGACAGGTAAAATTCTTGACAGAAAGGAAATTCAGGGATACTACGGCATTTCCGATATACTGCTTTTCCCTTCTGTTTTCGACACTAACGGACTTGTTGTAAGAGAAGCTGCTGCCTGTGCCACTCCCAGCCTGTTGGTGAGGGACAGCTGTGCGTCCGAAGGAATTGAGGACGGCAAAACAGGCTTTCTCTGTATGGAAAGTTCCCACTCCATAGCCAAAACTTTGGCATCAATTATGGAAAATAAAGAATTACTGAATTTTGTGGGTAACAACGCTCAAAACGAAATTTATATCAGTTGGGAAGATGCTGTAGACAAGGCATTTCACCGTTACCACAAGGTAATTGAAGATTTCAACTCTAAAAACAGATAAACTTATTGAGCCACTGCTAAAAGCAGTGGCTTTTATTTTGCCGTAATGTAACACAAAAATCCTTTTTTCATAGAATATACAAGGAATTTAAGGAGTTGAAGTTATGTTTAATTACGTAAAGAAATTACAGTATCCGATTAATATAAAACATCCAAACCCAAAGGCTGCCTCCATCATAATCAGTCAATACGGAGGCCCGGACGGCGAGCTGGGAGCAAGCTTAAGATATTTAAGCCAGCGTTATTCAATGCCCTATGCTGAATTAAAAGGTTTGCTGACAGATATAGGTGTGGAGGCATCACAAGCAGCACTTTCAGCCTCGTAAGCCTCTATTTCACGCTTGCCTTTTATAATCTGACCTTGCCATTTTTCAGGGAGCATACTCAGGTGTATATCCATTTTTCTGTCCTTGTACACAACTATTTTATCAATCAGTCTGCGATAGAACATATCGTTCCACTCGCCTCCTGACAGCAGATTTTCTATATACTTTTGTGTATCTGATATGATATTTTCCTTTTCAACAAGGAGATTATCAAAGTCTTTCTGTTTTGCAATCTGGGACTTAATTTCGTCTGTTTCTTTATCAAGTTT
>CALWVQ010000078.1 GCA_944385025.1 uncultured Eubacterium sp. | reverse complement strand
GGTGCTCTTGACGGACTTGACCCAACAATTAAGACTGTTCTCAACGGTCTTGGTATCGTAACATCTACAAAGGATGTTGCTAAACTCCTTACAGACAAGAGCTACGGCGCAACCTATTCTTCAGCTGCTAAAGCTATCAGCGCTCAGTCAAGCTGGAGCAAGGTTAAGAATATAAACTGGGGCTTCAAGGATGGCTCAAGCAACGCTCAGCAGGGCTTTGTAAACGCTCTTGTAGCAATCCTTCGTCCTGTAAACGACATTCTTGCTGTATTCCTTAACGAAGGCACACTTCATATTGACGACGCAGCTTATAACATTATCTGCGGTCTGTCAATATCTTCAACAACAACTTCATTTGAGTTCAACATCGGCGACGTTAAGTTCGAGCCAAAAATCACTTACTCAATGAAGAACGGCGTTCTTACTCTTACAGTTAAAGACGCTAACGCAAAAGATTCACAAACTTCAACTCTTAAGATTGACTTTAAGTCAATTAAAGAGGCTAACGACCTTAAGCTCGAGGGAACAAACGGCTATAACAGTGCAATTATTCCTTTCCTTGAGGCACTTAAATGTTCAAACGTTAAAACTTACGCACAGTATCAGAAGGACGTAGCAAAAGCTAAGGATAATCTCCTTCTTGACGTACTTAATCCGATCGCAGGTGCAACAAGCACTTCACTTGTAAGCAAGCTTGCAGATGCTCCTGTTTCAACTCTTGCAGACATCCTTCCTAACGTAGGAATGTATCTTAAGGCAGACGGAGCTGTTCAGCTTGTAACAAATCTGTTAGCTCCAATAACATACGGTCTTAACAACGGCGATAACTCATATAAAAAGATTGGTTCTATCGTAGAAGAACTTCTTGGTGCTCCACTTGAGGATATGATTATTCCTCTTGTAAATCAGCTTCTTGCTGACAAGGATATTCCAATTGAACTTCCTGATATTGACTGGGCATTCCTTGCAAGTCTCGGCGATGCAAAAACCTATAAGAGCAAGTCAGTAGACTTGAACGGTAAATACATCACCGGTAAAACAGTAGATGCTGACCAGGGCAAGGTACTTGTAACATTCCTTCGCTACGTTGCAGAAGTTCTTATTAATAACTCTACCGAGCTTAAGAACTTAATCTGCTCAATCGACAAAGTAAAGAACAGCGATATTCTTTCATCAATTCTCAGAAGCGTATTCAACACAATCGGTACTGCAGGCAAGGATGAGCTTGTATGCGCAGTATTCTATCTCCTTTCAAGCAGACCGACAAATGCTTTCTGGGATTACACCAAGTATGAGACAGGTTCTTACACCTTCACATATCCTGAAGGCGTAGACGTTGACTTCCTTAAAAATCTTCCTCCAATGCTTGACGGACTTATCGGCGGTCTCCTTGACCTCAACGGTCTTGTAGAGGAAAATCTCTTTAAGGACAGCATAATTTCTTCACTTGCTACCGGACTTTACGGTGCAGTTGAAGGGGTTAAGATTAACGACGACCTTAACCTTGCACAGCTTCTTGCTCAGACAGACATTGACTTTACAACAGACAATGTTGCTAAGCTCCTTGTTGACGAGGATTACGGTCAGACTTATGAGAGCGCAGCATCAGTAATCAAGGCTGCAGGCTCTTGGAAGAACGTAAATGCAGACTCACTTAAGTGGGGCGTAACTGACAGAGACAGCTTCTTCCACGCACTTGTTGCAGTTCTCCGTCCTATCTACGGCGTACTTGATGTACTTCTCAACGACGCTTACTTAGGACTCTTCGATATAGTAAGAATTCCTGGTTCAAACGGATATTCTTCATCTATCGTTCCTCTTATGGAAGCATTCTCAATGTACAACATTAAGACACAGTATCAGTACAGACAGGATATGCAGGAAGAGTATGACGCAATTCTCCTTGACATCATCAATCCTCTTTGGGATCTTGTTGAGGACGTACTTAACGCTCCTATCCAGACAATAGCTAAGATTGTTCCTAACCTTGCACTGTTCATCGGCAACGACGGACTTTGCCAGATTATCGAAAATCTCTTTACACCTATTTCTGCTCTTGCAGACGCAATCAGACCTATTGTTGATTTGAACAGCTTGCTTACAACTGTTCTCGACGCACTTGATGTTGACCTTAACAGCATACTCGGCAAGGTTGGAGTTACAAACTTCTCACTTGACCTTTATGACCTTAAGGAAACATTGAAACCGCTCCTTGGCGGCGACGCACTCATTCCTCTCATCAATAACATTCTTCCGATGATTAAGATTGGCGGCTCACCGCTTGGATTGAAACTCAATCCTGTTGATTGGCTCCAGCTTGCAAGCCACGGCACCACAGTTGTAAGTGCTTCACAGGCTGCAACATTCGGCTCAAGAATTTATGTTGAGGGTGATTCATCAGAAACATTGATTGCTGTACTTAAGTACTTAATCATCACCATTAATACCGGTGAGAACTACGATGTAATCAGTAATCTTATCGGCGGACTTATCGGCGGTGCTGACAGTGATATGTCAGGTACAATAAGTCAGGTACTTACAGTAATTAAGGGCGATACCGATACAGTTATCGCATCTCTTGTTGAACTGCTTCAGACTATTGCTTAATAGTAAGAAATAGTAAAACATAACAATGCAGACCACTGATTTCTCAGTGGTCTGTTTTTTACTTTATGAAAAATAAAAAGGGTGTGACTGTTCACACCCTTTCGTTTATACTTTATCTGAAAACTCGTTAAAATCAGTAAAGATACTTTTTGTGCTTCCTTGGGGAGAATACTGCCAAAAATCAATGTGTCCCGAATCAATAAAATATGTAAGCCCGTCAGGATTTGCAGTATCGTCAAACTTTTCCACTATAACAAGCTTTATTTTCATTTTCTCGGGTATTACGGATTTAATGAACACAGATGCCCTCTGCCCCACAAAAAGACCGCTCTGCGCCTCTGCAAGCCCTGCAAGATTAGGTGCAAGCTCAATAAACACACCGTAGTCCTCGATGCTCCTTACAACTCCTGTTACCGTTTCACCTGCATCAAACAAATCTGCGTTTTCCTGCCAAGTACCTAACAGCTCTTTAAGAGAAAACGTCATCTTGTCTGGCTCTTTTTTGCGCAGAACTACCTTTATCTCTTCTCCCTCGTAAAGTCTTTCGCAAGGGTGACTTATTCTTGAAACGGACAGCATATCAATGGGTATAAGTGCGTTTATACCCGCTCCTATATCAATAAAGGCGCCGAATTTTTCAAGGTGAGTTACACGGGCATCGATAACATCGCCCTCAATAAGTGTATTGAGAAATTCATTCATACACCTTAACTGAACGCTTCTTCTTGAGAGAATTGCAAGGCTGTTGCCGTAAATATCACGCTGAAATCCTAAAACGGTAAAGCATACGCTTTTGTTTACCTTTGAAATGAGGGCAATATCTCTTACCGTATTATCCTCAATTCCCACAGCTCCCTCTATTCTGGGAATAATCCCTCTGACTGCTCCCAAGTCTACGTGTAGGTTGTGTTCCCTGTCGCACAAAAGCACCTTGCTTTCGATAATCTCGCCTCTTACCATCGCCTCCTTCAGCTCTTCCACAGTCTCAAATTTTTTTGAAAGGTCTTTGTTGGTCCCCTCTGGATAAAATTTCATAGCATCACTCTTTTTTTAGTCATTGTAATTAAGTATATGAAATGAAATCACCTTGTATGATTATGTTGTAAAATCTGTAATGTAGTGATATAATATTATGGATTTTAGAACACTGTCAGGTGAGATTATGGAATTAAAGCTGGGCGACATCGTAATAATGAAAAAACCCCACCCCTGCGGCTCAAAGGAATTTGAGATTACAAGGCTGGGAGTAGACTATAAGCTGAAATGCTGCGGCTGTGAAAGAGAAGTAATGATACCACGAATAAAAGCCGAAAAAAGCATAAAGGCGGTTAAGACTGTTGAAAAATAGCTCGCCCGTAGGATTTCTTGATTCGGGAATAGGAGGTATAACTGTCCTAAAAAAATCAGTTAAACTTCTTCCCAATGAAAACTACTTCTTTTTCAGCGACTCCCTAAATAATCCCTACGGCGATAAGACCGACAAAGAAATAATAAATCGCTGCAGCGAAATCACACGCTATATGATAAGTGATAAAAAGTGCAAAGCGGTGGTTATTGCCTGCAATACTGCATCGGCAAAAGCGGTGCGTAGTTTAAGAGCGGAATTTAAAAATATCCCTATCATTGCCATAGAGCCTGCCTACAAGGTAGTACACGATAAAAACCCACAGGGCAAAACTTTAATAATGGCAACTAAAGGCACTATTTCAAGCGAAAAATTCAGGCGCCTTTATTATTCGTATTATAATCACAACACCGTTATACACTCCTGCGTAGGTCTTGCAGACTTAATTGAACAAGACAGAAAAAGCGAAATCATCAGCTACTTAAACAGCAATTTCGCAAGGTATAAAAATCAGATTGAAAATGTTGTGCTGGGATGCACCCACTATCCGCTGATAAAAGAGGAAATACGACAGACTTTAGGCAACGTGCAGTTTTTTGACGGCGCAGAGGGTGTAAGCAAAAGGCTTAAATATATTCTTGAAAAAGATAATATGCTAAACCCGCAGACTAATAACGGCGAAATTGAGTTTTTTGACTCGTCGGCAGATGAAAAAACAAAAGAACTAAAAAAAGAAAGATTTTATCAGATTTTAAACAAGGATTAATAAAATCGACTAAATATTGCAGAGGAATAATGTATGATAGAAAAATTAAACGAGGTAGAAAAAAGATTTGAAGAGGTAAATGAGCTTGTGTGCGACCCCGATATTGTATCGGATCAGGAGAAATACACAAAGCTTATGAAAGAGCTGAAGCACCTTACCCCTGTTGTAGAAAAATTCAGAGAATACAAAAAAGCACAGGAAACTTTTGAGGAATCAAAGGCAATGCTGGACGAGGGCGGAATGGACAGCGACTTTGCTCAAATGGTCAAAGAAGAGTTTGAGCAGAGCAAAGAGGATATGGAAAGAATATCCGAGGAATTAAAGGTACTTCTTCTTCCCCGTGACCCTAACGATGACAAAAACGTTATTATAGAAATACGCGGCGGCGCAGGGGGCGAAGAAAGCGCCCTGTTTGCAGGAGTACTTTTCAGAATGTATTCTATGTACGCCGAGTCAAAGGGCTTTAAAATCGAGGTTTTAAACGCCAACGAAACGGGACTTGGCGGATACAAGGAAATCAGCTTTTCCGTAGAGGGCGACGGCGCATACTCAAGATTTAAGTTTGAAAGCGGAGTTCACCGTGTTCAGCGTGTGCCTGAAACTGAAAGTCAGGGCAGAATACACACCTCCACCACCACGGTTGCAGTTTTGCCCGAAGCGGAAGAGGTAGACTTTGAAATAAACCCAAAAGACTTGCAGATAGACACCTTCCGTTCCTCAGGCGCAGGAGGACAGCATATTAACAAAACATCTTCTGCAATCCGCATAACCCACCTGCCCACAGGTACGGTAGTGGAATGTCAGGACGAGCGCTCACAGCACAAGAACAAGGAAAAGGCATTAAAGGTACTGCGCTCACGTCTTTACGACGCTGAAAAGGCAAAGCACGACGCAGAAATTGCAGGAGAGAGAAAGTCACAGGTAGGCACAGGCGACAGAAGCGAAAGAATAAGAACCTACAACTACCCCCAGGGCAGAGTATCCGACCACAGAATCGGGCTCACCCTTTACAAGCTTGAGCAGTTTTTAAACGGCGATTTGGACGAAATGATAGACGCTCTTATCACCGCCGACACGGCAGAAAAGCTTAAAGCGCAAGGCGAGGAATAAACAAAAGGTAAAGGTTATGGAAACGAAAATACTGACTACAAGTGAATATGATATTGCCATTGCAGGCGAGATACTGAAAAACGGCGGACTTGTAGCGTTTCCTACCGAAACGGTTTACGGTCTGGGCGCAGATGCGTTAAACGAAACCGCCGTAAAAAACATTTACAAGGCAAAGGGACGACCCAGCGACAATCCCCTTATAGTTCACGTGGCGGACAAAAAGGACATTGCCCCCCTTGTGAAAGAAATCACACCAAAGGCGCAGGCGCTTATTGACGCTTTTTTTCCTGCCCCGCTGACAATTATCCTTAATAAAAGCGAAAAGGTGGGCAAGGTGGTTTCAGGAGGGCTTGACACCGTTGCGGTACGTATGCCCGAAAACGAAATTGCAAGAAAAGTAATAAAGGCAAGCGGCTGCCCTATTGCAGCCCCCAGCGCCAACACATCGGGACTGCCCTCTCCCACCAAATCTAAATACGTTGTTGAGGATATGATGGGCAAAATCGACGCAATTATTGACGGGGGCGACTGTGAATTCGGCGTGGAGTCCACAGTAATCACCCTTGCAACAGAAACACCTACAATTTTACGCCCCGGTGCAGTTACAAAGGAAATGCTTGAAAAGGTTATCGGCGAAGTTCAGGTGGCAAGAGCCGTTACCGAGGGTATGAAAAAGGACGAGGTAGCAAGCTCGCCGGGAATGAAATACAAGCACTACTCACCAAAAGCAAAAGTAGTAATTGTTGACGCCGACAAGGAAACCTACGAAAAATTTGTAAACGGCAAAAAAGACGCTTTTGCCCTTTGCTTTGAGGGTGACAGCGTAAATATTCCTAAAGTAACTTTCGGCAGGGAAAACGACGACTTATCACAGGCAAAAGAGCTTTTTGACGCTTTAAGAAAATTAGACGAAATGGGCGCAAAAAAAGTTTACGCACGAATACCCCGCATAACAGGAGTGGGAATGGCTGTTTATAACCGCCTTATCCGTGCGGCAGCCTTTACCGTAATTGACTTAAAAAAGCCCTTTGTAATAGGCTTAACAGGTCCTACGGGAGCAGGCAAGGGATATGTGAGCAATTATTTGTCAAGCCTTGGCTTTAATGTGATTGACAGCGACAAAATCGTAAAAACTATATATGAAAAAAATCAAAATGTTTTAGACAAAGTTTGCAAAGTTTTCGGAAATGATATTATTGAAAACGGTGTTTTAAACAGGAAAAAATTAGGAGATATAGTTTTTTCGGATAAGAAAAAGCTTGAAACGCTTAATTCAATAGTTCACCCTGCCGTTATTGAGGAATGCGAAAAACAGGCAGTATTTCCTGCGGTTATTGACGCTCCCCAGCTTTTTGAGGCAAAGGCACAGGACAAATGCTACAAAATAATCTGTGTTACGGCAGACAGAGAAACAAGAATAAACAGGATTATCAGCCGTGACGGCATTACAAAAGAACAGGCTGAAAAACGCATAAACTCACAATTTTCAGAAAAATACTATACTGACAACTCTGACTACGTTGTTTGTAACAACGGTGAGAATATAAAAACTCAAATTGACAAAATATTGGAGGAAATACTATGAGCGAAGAAAAGACAAAAGCACAGCAGCTTAAAGAGCTTCTTTTTAACAAAAAGGAAAACGGCGTTGATTTTATGAGCGAGGAAGAGCTTAAGGTCTGCGACGAATTTTGCGAGGGATACAAAAAGTTCCTCTATGAAAACAAAACCGAAAGAGAATTTGCTAAAAGCACTCTTGAAGAGGCAAAAGCAAAGGGCTTTAAGGAATTTGACAAATTCGGAGAGCCTCTCAAAGAGGGTGATAAGGTTTACTACCTCAACAGAGAAAAGGCAATAATCCTTTGCGTTAAGGGCAAAAAGCCTGTTAAAGAGGGTGTAAGAATAAGCGCCGCACACATTGATTCACCGAGAATTGATTTAAAACAGTGTCCTGTTTACGAGGACGGCTCTTTGGGCTTTTTCAAAACCCACTACTACGGCGGAATTAAAAAGTATCAGTGGACTGCAATTCCCCTTTCACTTCACGGACGTATCTGCAAAAACGACGGCACATACGTTGACGTTAAGGTGGGCGAAGACGGAGACGACCCTAAATTCTGCATTACCGATATTTTACCTCACCTTGGCGCAGAGCAGATGGCGAGAAAAGCAAACGAAATTGTAAAGGGCGAGGAGCTTAATGTGGTTATCGGCTCAAGACCTTTTAAGGACGACAAGGAAAGCGAAAGAATTAAGCTTAACCTTTTAAACATTCTTTACGAAAAGTACGGCATTGTTGAGCGTGATTTCCTTTCGGCAGAGCTTGAGCTTGTGCCTGCCTTTACCGTTGACGATTTAGGCTTTGACAGAAGCCTTATCGGCGGATACGGCCACGACGACAGGGTTTGCTCATATCCTGCAATGCAGGCAATTTTCGACATTGACGGCGCTCCTGAATACACAGCCGTTACCGTTCTTACCGATAAAGAAGAAATCGGCTCTGACGGCAACACAGGACTTAACTCAAGCTATCTCAAATATTTCATTGAGGATTTGGCAAGACTTGAGGGCTGCGAGGGCAGAGATGTGCTTTCAAACTCAAAGTGCCTTTCAGCCGACGTAAATGCGGCATATGACCCCACTTGGGCAGGACCGTTTGAGAAAAACAACTCATCATATATCAACGAAGGTGTTGTAGTAACAAAATACACAGGTGCAAGAGGAAAATCAGGCACCAGCGACGCTTCTGCCGAATACGTAAGCTTTGTAAAGGCTCTTATGGAAAACAACGGTGTTTTGTGGCAGAGCGGAGAGCTTGGCAAGGTAGACGCAGGAGGCGGCGGAACAGTTGCTATGTATATTGCAAATCTTGACGTTGACGTTATTGACGTGGGCGTTCCTGTTCTTTCAATGCACTCACCTTACGAAATCGTTTCAAAAATCGACACCTATATGGCGTACAAGGCATTTTTGACTTTCTTTACAAAATGATATGGATAAAATTTTAATTATCGGCACGGGAGGCACAATTGCCTGCGTCAAGGGGGATAATATCCACCTTGACAAATCATTTAAAATTCTTGATTACGTGAATTATGAAAACGTGGAATTTGAATGTGTTTCCCCTTTTACCGTGCTGTCTGAAAATATGGACTTTAACTGCTGGCAAAAGCTTATTGACTGTTTAAAAGCCGTTGATTTTACCGCTTACAAGGGCGTTATAATTCTTCACGGCAGCGATACTTTGTCTTTCACAGCAAGCCTTGTGGCAAACGCCTTTTACGGCAGGTCAATGGCATTAGTGGCAAGCGACAAACCTTTGGAAGACCCCACGGCAAACGGCATAAACAATTTTAAAAAAGCTGTTGACGTTATCCTTGCAGGCAGTGCAGGAACTTTTGTCAGCTACGACGGAATATTCGCTGTGGACAACGAGCCTGAATTAAAAGCCCCCTGCTTTAACCCTAAAAATATTTTGGTTATAAAGCCTTATGTGAATATATGCTATGACAATTTTTCACTGGCGGGTGTTGATACGGTTTTGCACGAAATGTATCACTCTGCAACAGCGCCGCAAAACGTGCTTGATTTTATTGAAAAGTGCAAAAAACAGGGCGTAAAATTTTACTTTGTTACGGAAAATTCCAAAGCGGAATATGAAAGCGCCAAGGACTTTGAAAATATATTTTTCAATTCTTCCCTTGAAAAAGTATACGCAAGAATTTTGTTAACAAAATAATGTTGTTTGCAGGTATTTATATGTGCTATAATCAAGTTAAAGTAATATGAAGGCGGTGGCATTATGAAAAAAGTTATAAGCATTATACTTGTGTGCATCCTTGCCTTTTCGGTAACAGCTTGCACCAATGCAGAAAAAAACAATCAGGAAAACACAGAAACGCAAACCCAAAACCAATCGTCTGCCGGCACTGAAGCCGAAACCCAGTCTCCCTCAATAGAGACTAAAAATATTTCGGTAAACGTTCCTGTTTTAAAAACGTCAGACTGGAGCTCATACAGCAGCACCGAATACGACGGCAAAAGTGAAATGACTGTAAGTTTTGACATTCCGAAAGATTATACGTCGGACGCTACCGTTGTCTATAATACCGATAACGTAAAATTCGGCGAGGTTGTGGGCGTTGTCCC
>CALWVQ010000077.1 GCA_944385025.1 uncultured Eubacterium sp. | reverse complement strand
GCCACTACCCCAATAATTCCTAATGTAATCAACACCTCCGCCAAAGTGAACGCAGCGCGACGAATGTCGTCAAAGTGGACTACGTGCGTAGCACATTCTGCAAGAGTGAATGCGGCGTGTTTTTCTGTTTCCCTCCCCTGGGGGAGGGATTGAGGGAGAGGGTTCTGAAGATGCACATCATTCTGAACGTCAGATTGCTCTCTGCGTTTCAGGCGCTTTTTATTTATTCCTTCTCCCCTTTGCGGCATCGTAGCTGCTGCACCCGCCACCTGTGTTTTGCATGAATTTTGCAGGTTATTGCGTGAGGATGTAGCCGTTCCAGCCTCATAGTGAATTTTAAAACTTTCAGTATTACCACCTAATTTTTGAATAACAAACTTCTGAAACAAGTTCAGAATGACAGTTATATTAAGATAGCCTAAATAAAATTTAAAACCTGAAAAAGTCCTACTGTTGCGGGTTAAACGACTACGTTTGCGGGGGGGGGGCAATTCAAAGCTTCTCTATACATCATTTTTCATCCTCCTGACTTTTTTCTTTTATTATTTACGATTTTTTAGTTTTGTCAAGATTACTTTTTGAAAATAGTCTGTTCTCTGTCAGGTCCAACGCTTACTATTGAAATAGGTACTTCTAAAAGTTCCTCAAGGCGCGAAAGGTATTTTTTACAATTTTCAGGTAATTTATCGTATTCTCTAATATTTGATACATTTACCCCCCAGCCTTTGTGAGTTTCGTAAACCGGTTCTAAGTATTTGTGGATAAAAACATCTGTTGGGTAGCTTGTGTATATTTTTTTGTTTCGTGTATCCTTGTAGGCTATGCAAACTTTTATTTCGTCAAAACTGTCAAACACATCAATTTTTGTTAATGCAATAGATGTTAGCCCGCCGACTAGAACGGCATATTTCATTGTAACAGCGTCAAACCACCCGCATCTTCTGGCTCTGCCTGTTGTAACTCCGTATTCATGACCTATTTCACGAATTTTATCTCCTGTTTCATCTGTCAATTCTGTTACAAAAGGTCCTTCTCCGACTCTTGTTACGTATGCTTTTGCAACCCCGATAACTTCGTCTATCATTGTTGGACCGTAGCCTGAGCCTGTTGATGCTCCTCCGCCTATCGGATTTGATGACGTTACAAACGGGTATGTCCCGTAGTCGATATCAAGCATTACCCCCTGTGCACCTTCAAAAAGAATAGCTTTTTTATCACGCTTTGCATCTTCAAGAACTTTTTGCCAGTCAAAGCAAACATAAGGCTTGAAAATTTCAGCATATTTTTTGCATAAAGTTAAAATTTCTTCTTTTGTATAAGTTTTCAAGCCATAAACTTCTTTTAAAGTTTTATTTTTTAAAGGAAGAATTATGTCAAGTTTTTCTGATAATGCATCTTCAGAATACAGGTCTTCTACTTTTAAGCCTATTCTTGCCATTTTATCAGTATAAGTTGGTCCTATACCTTTTTTTGTTGTGCCGATTTTCCCTTTGGTTGCAGTGTTTTCTGAATATCCGTCAATTTCTGTGTGATACGGCATTGTAATAGACGCAAGCGGATTGATTTTAAGTCCTGTTACGTCAATACCTTCTTTTATAAGCCCATTAATTTCTTCCTCAAAGTATTCTGGCAGAATAACGGTTCCGGCTCCAATAAAACAGGTTTTGTCTTTATACAAAATTCCTGAAGGTATAAGGTGGAATTTAAAGGTTTTGTTGTGCGCTACAACTGTGTGTCCTGCGTTGCACCCGCCCTGATATCTGATAATTAAATCAGCATCCTGTGCTAATAAATCAGTAATTTTAGCTTTTCCTTCATCGCCCCATTGAGCTCCGACTACTACCTTATTCATATCCCTTAAATCCTTTCTTTGAAAAACAGGTCAATTACTAATTTATTTTAGCACAAAAAAATATTTGTTATAATCTTATCGGATAATCATCTTTGAATTCCCACCCGTCATGTTCAAGCAATCCTGTGCAGCTTTGATGGAATGTATCTGACAGACATAATGATTTTAAAGTTTCCCTGTCATTGCTGGCTCTATTGCCATATGTATAGAATTTTGGAAATTCGGAACTGCCATTTTTACATAAATAAAATACAAAAATATCTCTACCGCCTTCATTAGGATTTTTGTCCCCGTTTATGTCAACTAATATATCATAGCAATCTCCGGTATTTATAAATATACTTGTTCCGTCAGATAAATAAATTTGTGGTGTAGTCATATTATGATTATTGATTTTTTTCGTGGTGACTTCCTCATATCTGATAGAACTAACATATGGTTTTAGATATGTAGCAGCAAACATTTTTGAAGCATTTCTACGTTCCTCAATTTTGTCATTAGTAAAACTAAGATATTCCCAAGTTTCCATTCCGCCATAATCAAGCTGTGCTCGTGTTAATGCCTGGTAAATTATTGAGTAAGCTTTTTTTACTTTTATTGCAGTAGTTTTTTTCTTGTGGTTTGATATCAATACCGGCATGGTCAAAGCCGCGACAACCCCTATAATTCCTAAGGTAATCAACACCTCTGCCAACGTAAAGGCGGCACGACGAAGATTGTCGGAAGTGGCTACGTGCGTATTATCTTTCACCAAATTAAACGCGTCTCGACGAATGTCGTCAAAGTGGACTACGTGCGTAGCACCCTCAGCCAAAGTGAACGCGGCGTGTTTTTTTAGTGAAGAGTGAAGAGTGAAGCGCGTTTTTCTGCTTCCCTCCCCTGGTGTAGGGGGAACGTAGCCGCTCCACCCAACACATTGGGTGTTGCATGAATTTTCTATGTCATTACGAGGAGAATGCGAAGCATTCGACGTAGTAATCTCATTAATATTATATAAATTATGAGATTGCGACGCTCCATTCTGTCGCTCGCAATGACAGGCGTTAGATT
>CALWVQ010000076.1 GCA_944385025.1 uncultured Eubacterium sp. | reverse complement strand
GGCGCAGGTATCCCCCCTCACAAGATTGAGGATATAGTTGTTGTTACCAAGGCTTATTCATCAGCAGTCGGCGCAGGAGAATTTGTTTCCGAAATTCTTGACGAGGAAGAGGCTCAGGAGCTTCGTGTCCACGGCGGCGACAAGGGTGAATTCGGCGCTACCACAGGCAGACCCAGAAGAGTGGGCTGGTTTGACTGCGTTGCTACAAAATACGGCGTTGCCTGTCAGGGTGCAACTCAGGTTGTTATGACAGCCCTTGACTGCCTTTCATATCTTGAGGAAATCAAGGTTTGCGTAGGATATGAGGTTGACGGCAAGGTAATCACCGACTTCCCCACAACACCAACCCTTAAAAAGTGTAAGCCTGTACTTAAAACAATGAAGGGCTGGCACTGCGACATCAGAGGTATCAGAGATTATGACAAACTCCCGCAGGAAACAAGGGACTATGTTGAATTTATCGAAAAAGAAATCGGTTACTCTATCACAATGGTTTCAAACGGCCCTGAACGTGAGGCTATAATTTACAGAAATAAATAAATTCACAGTAAAAAACTCCACTGATTTACAGTGGAGTTTTTTGTTTATGTACTATTTCAGCGGTTTGCCGTCTGAATCGGGAATTTCACCTTGGAAAATTTTAATTCCTTCAACAATCGCCCAAATCCAAATAGCAACAGGAGCTACACCTGTCCAACTTAAAAGAACTGTGATTAAAAGCTGGGTAACTGCTTTCTTTGTGTATCCCAAATAAAAATTGTGAATACCCAGCTGGCCAAGGAATATGGCAAGCAAGCCTGCAACCAGCTTTTCTTTATTGCTGGTAACTACCGATGCAAATCCACAGTTAAGACATACAGCTGCGTTTGGCGGTAACTGGGCGCCGCAGTTTTGGCAGAAATTGACTCCCTCTCCGTTTTTCACGCCGCAGTTAAGGCAAACCTCCTGTCCCGGATTAACAGGGGCGCCGCAATTTTTACAGAACATAAAATTCTCCTCCTCTGTTTTTATTACATATTAATAATATCATACAAAAATTTTTGTGTCAATATAATTATTTTTGTGCAACTTTCATCATTCGTGTGCTGTTATATTAGTCTAACAAAGATTTGTTTTCTCCGTCTTGAAATATCAATATAAATTGTATATAATATCAAAGTATATTAAGATGAAATCGGGAGGACGCATATGGAAAAAATTCTTGTTCTTGACTTTGGCGGTCAGTACAATCAGTTAATCGCAAGAAGAGTTCGTGACCACAAGGTATACGCCGAAATTCTGCCCTACACCACCCCTATTGACGAAATTAAGGAAAAGGGCTACAAGGGAATTATTTTTACAGGCGGGCCAAACTCTGTTTACGATATGAGTTCTCCTCACTACACAAAGGAAATTCTTGAGCTGGGAGTGCCTGTTTTGGGCATCTGCTACGGCTGTCAGCTTATCGCTTGGATGGGTGACGGCGAAGTCAAAACTGCCCCTGTCAGCGAATACGGCAAAATCGAATTTACCGCTGACAAAAGCTCCCTTCTTTTTAAGAATGTGGACGAAAAATCTATCGTTTGGATGAGCCACACCGACTACATTGCAACTCCCCCTGCCGATTTTAAAATTACAGGCACTACCGACGACTGTCCCTGCGCAGCAATGGAAAATACAGACAAAAAAATTTATGCCGTTCAGTTTCACCCCGAGGTTACTCACTCACAGTTCGGCTCACAGATGCTTTATAACTTCTTATATGAAGTTTGTGAATGTTCGGGCGACTGGGTAATGGACAACTTTATCGAAAACACAGTTCAAAAGCTGAAAGAGCAAATCGGAGATAAAAAGGTTATTCTCGGTCTTTCAGGCGGTGTTGACAGCTCCGTTGCCGCAGGTCTTCTTTCCCGTGCAGTGGGCAAACAGCTTACCTGCGTTTTTGTTGACCAAGGGCTTATGAGAAAAGACGAGGGCGACTTTGTTGAAAAAACATTCACCACTATGTTCGATATGAATTTTGTTCGTGTAAACTGCGGCGACGTTTTCTTAAAAGAGCTTAAAGGCGTTTCCGACCCTGAGCAGAAGAGAAAAATTATCGGCAAAGAGTTTTTCAACGTTTTCTGGAATGAAATCAGAAAGCAGGACGAGCTGGGTTACTTTGCACAGGGCACTATTTATCCCGACTGTATTGAAAGCGGTAAGGGAGATGCAGACGTAATCAAAACTCACCACAACCGTGTAAACATTCCCGACGATGTGGAATTTTTGGGAGTAATTGAGCCTCTTTGCGACTTGTTTAAGGACGAGGTGCGAAAAGTTGGCGAAAAATTAGGCATTCCAAAAGAGCTTGTTTGGCGCCAGCCCTTCCCCGGCCCGGGACTGGGCGTTAGAATTATCGGCGAAATTACAGCCGATAAAATCAAAGTCCTTCAAGACGCCGACTGGGTTCTCCGCGATGAGATGGCAAAGTGCGGATATGACAAAAATCTTGCCCAATTCTTCTGCGTGCTTCCCGGTGTTAAAACGGTAGGCGTTATGGGAGACCACAGAACATACGACCATCTTGTTGCCATCAGAGCCGTAACAACCGACGACTTTATGACGGCTGACTGGGCAAAAATCCCATACGACATTCTTGCCAAGGTGTCAAACCGCATAACTAACGAGGTAGAACACGTAAACAGAGTTGTGTACGACATTACCTCAAAGCCTCCCGGAACGGTGGAATGGGAATAAAGGGGTAATTTGTCGTAAAATTATCTTAACAAATAAGTTTTTTCAAACAATAAAACTTATGCGTGGTTCAGACCGCTTTATCGACAGACAAAAGGCATTACCGATTTAGAATCGGTAATGCCTTTTTTTAGCTGATTTCCTGTTCAATATTGTCAAATATTTCGTCGACAAAAAATTCTCTGATTGAGATTTCAAGACCGTCGCAGATTTTTTGCAGCGATACTACTCCGGGGTTTTGACTTTTTGAATTAAGCATACTGTAAATAGTTGACGGATTAACTCCGCTGATATTGCCAAGGGCATTAATTGCAATATTTCGCTCCTTGCACAAATCTGTTATTCTTTTTGCTACTGCTTCCTTTATCTTCATAACTACCGCCTCTTACTCTTTATAGTAAGATTTTATATAAATTTGGGATATGTCGTGTGGGATATATCCCAAATTATTATTGACAACACTTACGGAATTATATATAATGAAATTAAAGATTCGGCTGTTACTGAAAAAACAGAGATAACCTGTTACCATTTCGAACACAGAAGTAAAGCTCTTGCATAATTTTTGCAAGGGCTATTTTTGTCCAAAAATAATTTCAAGGGGGAGTTGTTATGCTAAAAAGCAAGAGAAAATTAATTATAAAAATACTTGCAGTTATTTTGGCAGTAATTATTGTTATTGCAGGCTCTTTCGGCGGTTATGTGCTTTACAGATTTAACTGTGACAAATCAAATGCCCAAAACAGTTATGAACAAGTATATAACGCCCCGCAGGTTAATCTTCAAACTGACGAAAACGGTATTTTCAGAATACTGAAAATAAATGACACTCATATGCTTAACGGCACCTGTGAAAATGATGTTAAAACCCTTGAGGGAATTAAATCAGTTCTTGACGAAACTTCCTGCGATTTTTTAGTTGCCGACGGCGATATTGTTGAGGGATTTAATTTAAGTCTGTCCTATGATAAATACCAAGCACTTGATTTGCTGGCAACTCTGATTGAAGAATATGATATTATGTGGACTTTTGCACCGGGCAACAACGACTTTGAAATAGACGGAGATAACGAGGATATTATTGCATTTTTAATGCAGTACGAGCATTTTGTTTACGGAAATGAAGAAGGTATTGACGGCTCAATGCAGTTTTTTGCAGATGTTTATAACGGCGATAATCCGGTACATAGTATTGCAGTTATTGACTCAGGCGCAAGAGAGCCGAAAGCAATCGGCAGTTATCAGCCTATTGCCGAAAATCAGGCACAGTGGCTTTGTAACGGAGCGAATGAGAGAAAAGTGAAAACAAGCGTATTTTTCCATATGCAGTCAAACGCTTTTCAGGAGGCTTATGACAAGGGAATCGCCTATGAGGGCTTTGATATGTATAACACATATCCATATGACGAGATAAAAGGCGGATATGTTTTTGACGACATAATTGACGGCAACAATTATATTTCTCTTATTTCCTGCGGACATCAGCACAGCAACAATATGTGTTCATTTTATGACGGAAGATATTATCAATTAAGCAGTATAAGCGGATACAACGCATCTCGCAATGATTTTATAACCCCCTCCTGCACATTAATAACAATTAACACAAACGACCAAAACACACAGACAATGTACTCCTTTGAACAGATAGAGTATTAGGTAAATAAAAATGAAAGAAAACCTAAAGTATATGATTAAAAACTGGCTGGAATGGGATAAAAAGAGCCTTATATACTTTTTTATCCGTGTGCCTGCACTTGTTCTTCAGCCGATAGTTACGGCATACATACCAAAGGCAATGATAGACTGTATAAACGAGGGCGTAACCGTTGGAAGACTTATACTTGTTGTTGCCCTTTTAAGTATTCTTTTTGCTCTTACAACTTGGCTTGCTCCGTTTATGCAGGAGCTTTTGCTGGGCAGTGCAAGAATAATCAGAATGCGTTATGCCGTTATGGCTTTTCGTAAAAATTTAATTACCGATTACACAAATATCGAAAGCCTTGAAGGCAGAGAAAAGAATAAAAGAGCTATGGAGTTTTACAGAAGCTACTATTCATCTTCTTCTGATTTTGTTGACACCTGCAATCAATTTTTAGTTTGTATTGTAGGGGTTATCACTTCACTTATGCTTATTTACAAAATCAACATATTTATGATTTTGCTTATAATGATAACCTGTGTGGCTGAATTTTTCCTTTTAAGGCATTTGAATAAAAAAGAAAAAGGCGTTAAAGACGCAAGGGGTAATATATTTGTCAAGTTCGACTATTACTACAATTTAAGCAAAGATTTAACCGCCGCAAAAGATATAAGACTTTACGGATTTACAGACTATTTCCTGTATGCAGTTGCAGGACTGATTAAGGAACTGGAAAAAATCACATCAATATATATGCGTCAAAGTGTTAAGGTAGGCGGCACAAGAGCTTTGTTAAATCTTATAAGAGAGCTTGTTGCCTATGCCTATTTAACATATTTGGTTTTCAAAAACAGGCTGTCAGTTTCCGACTTTATCTTCTATTTCGGTATCATAACAGGTTTTTCAAACTGGATTACGAATGCCGTTTTCCTTTATTCAAATCTTGAGCGATGCTGTAACGACTGTGCCGCTTTTCGTGAATTTGCGCAAAGTAAGGAGGACAACACGGAAAAACCCAATGCTGATTTTGAAAAAACAGAATCTATCGAATTTAAAAACGTTTCATTTACTTATCCGTCGGCAGAAAACCCCACTATAAAAAATATGTCTTTCAAAGTAAATGAAGGCGAAAACATTGCAATAGTAGGTGAAAACGGCGCAGGCAAAACTACTGCGATTAAATTACTTTGCGGTCTTTATTACCCAACTGAGGGCGATATTTTAATTAACGGAAAAAGCAGTAAAGACTTTTCAAGCGACAGCTATTTTGACTTGTTTTCGGCAGTTTTTCAGGACTATGAGTTTTTGCCGATGACCGTTGCTGAAAATATTTGCGCTAAATCAGATTACGATAAAGAAAGACTTTATTCAGCTTTAGAGCAGGCAGGTATAGCAGATAAAATTTACAGTCTTGACAAAAAAGAAAACTCCTTTATGGTAAAAGACGTTTATAAAGACGCCGTTGATTTTTCAGGCGGTGAAAAGCAAAAATTACTGCTGGCAAAGGCTATTTACAAAGACGCTCCCGTTCTTATTCTTGACGAACCTACTGCGGCACTTGACCCTATTGCCGAAAATGAACTTTATTTGAAATATAACGAACTCACAAAAGGCAAACTGTCATTCTTCATTTCTCACAGACTTTCGTCCACCCGTTTTTGCGACAGAATACTGTTTATATCTGACGGAAAAATTGCCGAAGAAGGAACTCACGAAGAATTAATGGCGCTTAAAGGAGCTTACTATAAAATGTACCAGCTCCAAAGCTACTACTATAAAGAAGCAGAGGGAGAGGCAGTATGAAAAACTATAAAATTGTATTTACAGCTTTTAAAGAAATGTACCGCCTTGAAAAGCGTCTTATCCCCACCGCTGTTATCGTGGCAGTTGTAACGGCAGTAATGCCCTTTGTAAATATTTGGTTTACAGCAAAAATAATCGATTTGCTTGGTGCTGGAACTGAAATGAAAAAGCTCGCCTTGTATATAGGCTTGGCAGTGGGAATAAATGCCCTATTGTTTTTTACTAACTACTTTTTGGGCGATATGTATTTTATGTACCGTTCGCTTATGTATAACAAAGAACTGCAAACTATTACCCAAAAGCTTTTTAAAGCGGAATATCAAAAGCTTGAAAACAGTGATTTTAAAGAGCTGATACATAAACACTCCGAAGCACAGGACAGAGTTTTTTCGTCGTTTGTGCAGTTTAGCTGGATGATGAGGGATTTTATTTCAGGTGCATTGACGCTTTTAATTTCTGTTATAATGATTTTTCCCCTTTTAAAAATCGGCTTTAAAACCACGGGCGACACTTATTTTGAAAAACCTGTTTTTCTGCTTACAATTTTTGCGGCAATAGCAGTTATGGCAGTAATTATCCTTGTTGTAGCAACGCAAATGAATAAGGCTTGGTTTAAAGCAAGTGACGAATATTCAAAACTTGACAGAATTTTTTACTATTTTCTCAATATGTTTTCCGATTACAACACGGGAAAGGAAATTCGTCTTTACAAGGAACAGGAATTAATAGAGCATACTGCAACAGATAAACTGCTTACGGAAGGTGAGAAAATTCTTAAAAAGGCTTCGCTTCACACTGCAAAGTCAAGCTCTTTTGTTGCTGTTCTCGGCGCGCTGGTCGGTTTTGGAATTTATCTTTTTATAGGGGTTAAAGG
Source organism: uncultured Eubacterium sp. (assembly GCA_944385025.1). Taxonomy (GTDB): domain Bacteria; phylum Bacillota; class Clostridia; order Oscillospirales; family Acutalibacteraceae; genus Eubacterium_R. The sequence continues at coordinate 2,599 of CALWVQ010000076.1, read as the reverse complement.
TTTATACGGTTTGTTTGGAATAGGCTCTTTAGTTCTTTACTGCGGCGCTTTTATGCAGATAATTAACGGCATAATGAAAATGGCTGTTACTTTCGGAAAAACTGCCGAAATGGCTCCTTTGGTAAATTATTACATTGAGATAGTAAACACTAAAGACGATATGACATACGGCACAAAGGAATTTGATGACAGTAAATTTGAAATAGAATTTAAAAATGTTTCATTCAAATATCCTGCAAGCGATACTTACGCACTGCAAAATGTAAATCTCAAAATAGAAAACGGCGAGCATCTTGCAGTTGTGGGCAGAAACGGAAGCGGTAAAACTACATTTATCAAGCTGATGTGCAGGCTTTATGATGTAACCGACGGCGAAATACTTATAAACGGCGTAAATATTAAGGATTATACTAAAGAAAGCATAACAAAACTGTATTCCGTTGTTTTTCAGGATTTCAAAATATTCTCAATTCCATTAAAGGACAATATCTGCACTAATGAAAAATACGACGGAAACAGGCTTTATGCCTGCCTTGACAACTCAAATATTGCCAGCAGAGTTGAGCGCCTGCCTAAGAAAGAAAACACATATCTATACAAAGATATTGATAAAAACGGCGTAGAAATATCAGGGGGCGAAGCGCAAAAGCTGGCGCTTGCAAGGGCTTTATACAAAAACAGTCCTGTTGTTATTCTTGACGAGCCTACTGCGGCACTTGACCCTGTTGCCGAAAATGAAATTTACACAAGATTTAACTCTTTTGTTCAGGGTAAGACGGCAATTTACATTTCACACAGACTTTCAAGCTGTGTTTTCTGCACACGCATAGCAGTATTTGATAAAGCTCATCTTGTAGAAACAGGAACTCACCAAGAATTACTTAACGCAGGGGGGAAGTACAGCGAACTCTGGAACGCTCAGGCAAAATATTACATTAATTGATTTATATATAATCTGCCCACTGCTATATTATCAGGCAGTAAAACAACTATTTATAAAAGAAATATTGCTAAATCTTACCAACAGTGCAAAAGCATTGCTGATTTTTATGTCAGCAATGCTTTTTAATATTTCATCTGCTCTTGTTTTCAAATTGCGCTGAAGAAATCTATTGAAATTCAGGCTGTTTTTCATTATAATATTTTTGTAAGTGTGCACATATTAAGCACAACACTTACGCTGTGCGTAACAAAACAGCGTGAATGCTTTAATTTGCCGCCAAAATCTGTGCGGCATAATTTCAGCATACAGCATGGCGACAGACAAAAAGTCATAAACAGGAGGAAGAAATATGCAAAACGACAAAAGACCCGAAAATATGCAGCGTATTACCACACCGGAACTTGCCGAAGCCTTTATTGCCCAGCAAATTGCGGACATACGTGAAACTGTGCAGGATAAAAAAGTGCTCTTGGCGCTTTCAGGCGGCGTAGACTCATCGGTAGTAGCTGCCCTTCTTATCAAAGCAATAGGAAAACAGCTTGTTTGCGTTCACGTCAACCACGGACTTATGCGTAAAGGTGAAAGCGAACAGGTAATTGATGTTTTCGGCAAGAATCTCGATGCCAACCTTATTTACATAGATGCAACAGACCGTTTTCTCGATCTCCTTGCAGGAGTAAGCGAGCCGGAGAAGAAGCGCAAGATTATCGGCGGCGAATTTATAAAAGTTTTTGCCGAGGAAGCGTCAAAGCTTGAGGGTATTTCCTTCTTGGCGCAGGGTACTATTTATCCCGATATTCTTGAATCTGACGGAGTAAAAGCTCATCACAATGTGGGCGGACTGCCTGAAGATATGAATTTTGAATTAGTTGAGCCGATAAAACTTCTTTTCAAAGACGAGGTTCGTGTAGTCGGTGAAGCTCTTGGTCTTCCTCACAATATGGTATACCGTCAGCCGTTCCCCGGTCCCGGACTGGGCGTACGTTGCCTTGGCGCAATAACAAGAGACAGACTTGCCGCTCTTCGCGAAGCAGACGCAATTCTCCGTGAGGAGTTTGACAAAAACGGTCTTGCAGGAAAAGTATGGCAGTATTTCATCGCCGTTCCCGATATGAAGAGCACCGGCGTAAAAGACGGAAAGCGTTATGAGGGCTGGCCTGCAATTATTCGTGCAGTAAATACCGCCGACGCTATGACCGCTACAATAGAGGAAATTCCTTATCCGTTACTCCACCATATAACCGACCGTATTACAAAAGAGGTTGACGGCATAAACCGCGTACTTCTCGACCTCACTCCAAAGCCCATCGGAACAATAGAGTGGGAATGATGGCTTGAGGTTTGCAGGTTTTGAAGCAGTAAAAGAATAGTTAAAAAACATAAAAGCTGTGACTGTCGGTGGGGGATGGTCGCAGCTTTTTTTGGTAAAAAATTCGTATTGACAAATATCAATCAGAAGCATATAATACATATTTACAATCATCAATATGAGGTGAAGACAGTGGAAATCAGCGAAAAAGAAAGTGCCCTTATATTTAAAGCATTTTGCGATGAAAACAGAATAAAAATAATCAAAATACTTGCCACAGGTGAAAAGTGCGCCTGCAAACTGCTGGAAGAGCTAAATGTTTCACAGCCCACACTTTCACACCATAT
>CALWVQ010000075.1 GCA_944385025.1 uncultured Eubacterium sp. | reverse complement strand
ATGCAGAAATAGTATCAGACTATGAGTGCTTTGAGTCTCTCAACATTCCAAAGCATCACCCTGCAAGAGATATGCAGGACACTTACTATCTTGACAACGGTCAGCTATTGAAAACCCAGACTTCTGCGGCTCAAAATGCTATCTACAAGAAATATAAAGACGCTCTTATTAATGATGGAGTGCCTATTAAAGCAATATTCCCCGGCAGATGCTTTAGAAATGAGGCAACAGACGCCTGCCACGAAAACACCTTCTTCCAGATGGAAGGCGTTATGGTAGATAAAAACATATCTATTTCAAATCTTATCTACTTTATGAAAACAATGCTTTCAGAGGTTTTCCAGAAAGATATTAAAGTTAGACTTCGTCCGGGCTTTTTCCCCTTCGTAGAACCGGGCTTTGAACTTGATATAAGCTGTCTTATCTGCGGCGGAGAGGGTTGCCCAAGCTGTAAACACAGCGGCTGGCTTGAGCTTTGCCCCTGCGGAATGATTCATCCTGAAGTGCTTAAAGACGGCGGCATCGACCCTGAGGAGTACACAGGATTTGCATTCGGTCTTGGACTTACAAGACTTGTTATGATGAAATACGGTATTAAAGATATTCGTGACTTAAACAGCGGCAGCCTTAAGAGCCTGTCACAGTTTACTGACGACGAGTAAGAAAGGAGAGTGTAAATTATGTTTTTATCAATGAATTGGATTTCGGACTTTGTTGATTTTACAGGTCTTGACAAGGTTGAGTTAATACATCGTTTTTCACTTTCCACAGCAGAGGTTGAAAACGAGATATTCTTTAAAGGCAGCGACGTAAACGGTATTGTTGTTGCTGAAATTAAATCAGTTGAAAATCATCCCGACTCTAAAAAACTCCATCTTTTAAAGGTTGATGCAGGCGACGGTCAGCTTACAGACGTTGTTTGCGGCGCACCTAACGTAAGAGAGGGAATGAAGACTGCTTTTGCCAAAGTAGGCGCACAGATAGGCGACATTACAATAGCGCCCAGAAAGCTTGCAGGCTACACATCAAACGGTATGTGCTGCAGTGAAAAGGAAATCGGCATAAGCGACGACAATTCAGGCATTATGGAAATTACCGATGATGTTCCAAACGGCACTGACCTTAAAGACATTTATCAAATTGACGATATAATTTTTGAGGTTGATAATAAATCACTTACAAACCGTCCTGACCTTTGGGGTCACTATGGTATTGCCCGTGAATTTGCATCTCTTGCTGGCAGAGAGTTAAAGCCTCTTGAGGTTGCGGATTTGTCAAAGTACGATTCTCTTCCAAAGGTTGATATGAAAATTGAGGATAACCTCTGCCAGAGATATTCCTGCCTGCAGGTTGAAAATATTAACACCAGTGTAAGCCCGGTTAATATGAGAATACGACTTTTCTACTGCGGAATGAGAGCTATCAATTTCCTTGCAGACCTTACAAACTACCTTATGCTTGAAATGGGTCAGCCTATGCACGCCTTTGACAGCAGAAAGGTTGAGAAAATCCGAATTAAGAGATTTGACAAGCCGTTTGTATTTACAACTCTTGACGGCGTTGACAGAAATATTGACGAAAATACCCTTATGATTTGCAACGGCGATACTCCTGTTGCCATTGCGGGAATTATGGGCGGTCTTGACAGCGAGATTGTGGAGGACACTACAACTCTTACTCTTGAGTCTGCTACATTCAACGCAGTTTCTACCCGTAAGTCAACAGTTCGCCTTGCTCACAGAACAGACGCTTCAATGCGCTATGAAAAGTGCCTTGACCCTGAAATGACTGTTCCTGCAATAGCAAGATTTGTAAAACTTATGACAGACGTTGACAGCGGCGTAAAGGTTGTTTCATCTCTTACAGACGAATATGCTTTTAAGTATGACGACGTTACACTTGAGTTTGATAAGAATTTTGTAGACAGATATACAGGTATTGAAATTGACAACGATACAATCGTTAAGACTCTTAAATCTCTGGGCTTCGGCGTTGAACTTAACGGCGACAATTTCAAAGTATCTGTTCCAAGCTGGAGAGCCACAAAAGACGTTACAATCAAGGCGGATATAATTGAGGAAATTACACGTATTTACGGTTATGATAACTTTGATATTCATACTGCTGTTGCTCCTCTTTATCCTGTTAGACCTGATGTTGAAAAAACTGTTGAGGACAAAATCAAGGATATTCTTGTAAAGAGCTTTTCTCTTCACGAGGTTCACTCTTATGTATGGGCTTATTATGACGAGTACAAGGCTCTGGGTATTGAAACAGAGGATAACGTAAAGCTTGTAAATGCTACAAACCCAAATATTGAAACAATCCGTAAATCAATTATTCCTACCCAGCTTTGTCAGGTTAAATCAAACACTTCTTACGGCACAGATTTCGGCATTTTTGAAATAGGCAGAGTTGTTAAGGGCCTTGACAGCAACAATCTCTGTGACGAGCATAAAATGCTTGCAGTAACACTTTTCAGCAAAACAAAATCAGTTGAAAAGCTTTATTTTGAGCTTCGAGATATGCTGGCAACAGTATGCGACGATATTAAGCATAAAGAGCTTTCATTTAACTGCATTGAGGCTTCTCACTGCTATGAGCATCCGAGAAATCTTAACGAGATTATCTGCGACGGCAAAGTAGTCGGTGAAATCGGCGTAGTTCACCCTGTAATCTCAAAGAAGATAGATAAGAAAGCTTCAATCGTTTTTGCCGAGATAGATGTAAGAGCATTTGCTGAAATTGAAAACGCGTCAATTACTTATGAAGAGCCTTCAAAATTCCCCGGAATTGAGATTGACCTTTCATTTGTAAGCGATAAATTTGCTCCAATCGCTCAGGCAATAAAGGACGCTAACAGCAGTCTTGTAAAAAAAGTTCAGGTTGTTGACACTTATGTGGACGAAAACGCAAAATCAATTACTACAAGAATAACTTTTGCCCACCCTGAAAAAACTCTTACCCGTGAAGAAGTAATGGAGATTGTTGACGGAATTATTGCAAATCTTGAAACAAAGGGCATTAATCTCAAAAAGTAACGAAAGGCGGTATTTATTATGTCAAAGGCATATACAGAAATGACAAAAGAAGAGCTTCTTGCAGAAAAGAAAGTTCTTGAAGAAAGATACAACGAATTTAAAGCAAAGGGCTTAAAGCTTGATATGAGCCGCGGTAAGCCCGGTACAGACCAGCTTGATTTGTCATCCGCACTTAATGATATTACTGACTACATCAGCGACGGCGCAGATGTGAGAAACTACGGTATGCTTGACGGTATTCCAAGCTGTAAAAAGCTTTTCGGCGACCTTATGGGCGTTGACGCAAAAAATGTTATTGTGGGTCCCAGTGCCAGCCTTAACCTTATGTTTGACTATATCGGTCAGTGCTTTACTAAAGGCGCAGGGGCTAAACCTTGGTCACAGCTTGATGAAGTTAAGTTTCTCTGTCCTGTTCCCGGATATGACAGACACTTTACAATCTGTGAGTATTACGGAATTAAAATGATTAACGTTCCTATGAAGGAAGACGGTCCCGATATGGATATGATAGAGGACCTTGTTAAAGATGAAAGTGTAAAGGGAATGTTTGTAGTTCCTAAATATCAGAATCCAACAGGTATCACTTTCAGCGACGAGGTTGTTGAGAGAATTGCAGCTCTCAAACCTGCCGCAAAGGATTTCAGAATTATATGGGATAACGCATATTGCGTTCACGATATTGTTGAGGACGGGGATAAGCTTTTAAACATTTTCGACGTTCTTCCTAAGTACAATAACGAGGATATGGTTATTGAGGTTTGCTCAACTGCAAAAATGACATTCCCAGGAGCAGGCGTTTCTGCCCTTATTGCCAGCGATAACAACATTGCTCAGATTAAGAAAAGACTTAACGCAGAGGTTATCAGCTATGATAAGATGAATCAGCACCGTCACGTTGAGTTCTTTAAGGATGCAAACGGCGTTATAGAGCATATGAAAAAACACGCAAAAATTCTCAAGCCAAAGTTTGATATTGTTTTAAATCATCTTGAAGAGGAGTTAGGCGGAAAAGGTATTGCATCTTGGTTTAATCCAAAGGGCGGTTATTTCATCAGCCTTGACGTTATGAACGGCTGTGCAAAGCGCACAGGCGAGCTTTGTAAGGAGGCAGGCGTAGTGCTTACAACTGTAGGCGCAACTTATCCTTACGGTATTGACCCTAACGACAGCAATATCCGTATTGCTCCGTCATATCCTCCTGTTGACGAGCTTGACCTTGCAGCGCAGCTTCTTTGTATCTGCACAAAGCTTGCTTGTATTGAAAAGCTGGTAGGATAATGAGATTAGGTGCTTCAACAGCGTGTTTTTATCCGCTTGAAACGGAAAAAGCGCTTAAAGAGGTTTGTTTATTAGGCTTTGAAAAGGCGGAGGTGTTCTTCAATGCTCCCAGCGAGCTTGAAGAACCCTTTGCAAAGAAACTTGGCAATATTGCCGAAAGTTACGGTACCGAAATAATTTCGGTGCACCCATTTTCAAGCTTTTTGGAGTCATCCTGTATCTTCACTGATTACAAAAGAAGATATGACGATTTTATCGGCATTTATGAAAGAACCTGTCACGCCTGTGCCGTTATGGGCGCAAAGTATGTGGTAATCCACGGCGCTGTGGCAGTCCCTAAAATTCCTATTCCTGATGAAAGATATTTCTCAAGATTTAATAAACTGATTGAAATAGGAAAAGCAGAGGGGGTACAGGTCTGTCAGGAAAATGTAAATAAATTTAAAAGTCAGTCTATTGATTTTTGCAAAAAAATGCGCAACGCTTTGGGCGATGACTTTAAAATGGTTTTTGATATTAAGCAAACTGTAAGGGCGCAGGAGGATACCTTCGCCTTTTTGCAGGAGTTTAAAAAAGAAATCTGCCACGTCCATTTAAGCGATAACGGCAAGGACGGCGACTGTCTGCCTCCCTCAAAGGGAAGTTTTGATTTTAAGAAATTCAAAAGTATTCTTGATGATGCCGATTATAAAGGCGACTGCGTAATCGAGATTTATTCAAAGAATTATGATGTTGATAAAGAGTTAAAGGAAAGTAAGGATTATCTGGAAAAGTTATGGCAACTGTAAATAACAGAACTAAAGGTATACTCTGCATCTTGTTTTCAGCTTTTTGTTTCAGCGGAATGAGCAGTTTTATAAACCTTTCGGGCGATGTGCCTGTGTTTCAAAAAGTATTTTTCAGAAATCTTGTGGCTCTGTTTATAGCCGTAATTGCCCTTGCAAAAAATCACGAGCCGTTTAAGTGGAAAAAGGGTTGTCTTAAATACCATTTTCTTCGTTCGGGCGTAGGGCTTTTAGGTGTATTCGGCAATTTTTATGCCACCACAAAAATGGCGTCTACTGCCGATGCGGCTATACTCAATAAAATGAGCCCGTTTTTTACCTTGATTTTTTCTGCAATCTTTTTAAAGGAAAAGGTTAAACCGCGTCAGGCTGTGGCAATAGCAATAGCTTTTGTGGGCGTTCTTTTCGTTATAAAGCCAACTATGGCAAACAGTGAAATTTTGCCGTCAATATGCGGCTTTTTGGGCGGAGTTGCGGCAGGCGGTGCCTATACCTGCGTAAGACATATGGGAAACAAAGGTGAAAACGGCAGGTTTACCGTATTTTTCTTTTCAATGTTTTCCTGTGCCGTTACGCTTCCTTATTTGATTTTTGATTTTCACCCTATGACTAAAATGCAGTGGGTGTATCTTATTATGGTGGGCGTTTGCGCCGCAGGCGGTCAGTTTGGTATTACAGCCGCATATACTTTTGCTCCCAGCAGGGAAATTTCCGTTTACGACTATTCAAATGTTATTTTTACAGCAATCAGCGGTTACTTTTTCTTAGGCGGTCAAGTGCCTGACTTGTGGTCGTTTGTGGGATACTTTATCATCTGTGCAATGGCAGTTTGGATGTTTGTATACAACAACAAGGAATACAACCGTAAAATTACAGAATAAAGTCAATATATTGTTGTAAAGTTAAAATACTTGCATTTTTCTATATGTTGTGTTATAATGCAGGTATTGAATGACTGGGAGGTTGTTTTTATGAGGTGTCCGTTTTGTGGATTTGACGAAAGTAAGGTAATTGATTCCCGTCCTACCGATGAAAACGAGCGTATCCGCCGCCGCCGTGAGTGTTTGCAGTGCGGCAAGCGTTTTACAACATATGAAACTATTGAGGACGTTCCTATCATAGTAATTAAAAAGGATAAAAGCCGTGAGGTTTTTGACCGTAACAAGATACTTAAAGGAATGCTTCGTGCCTGTGAAAAAAGGTCTGTTACCGTTTCAGAACTTGAAAACGCAATAAGCGAAATTGAGGCAACACTTCAGTCAGCTATCGACAGAGAAGTAACTTCGGCAAGAATAGGCGAGCTTATTATGGAAAAGCTAAAGCTTATTGACGAGGTTGCCTATGTTCGTTTCGCTTCTGTTTATAAGGAGTTTGACAGCGCAGAAGCTTTTCGTGAAGAAATAGCAAAAATGTAAAAAATTTAACCCCCTTGCTTTTGCAAGGGGGTCTTTTTTATGCTTTTTTAAAAGCTGTGATTTTTTCATCCTCGTATATTATCTTGTAATCATCATCATTTGAAAGATTGGTTTTCAAAGTGTTTTCTCCGGGACTTTCAACGATAAGATACGTAAAACCGTATTTTTCAATTATATCTTCATAATATACATCGCCGTTTTTAAAATCAAAATACTCTGTCAAATAGTCGTAATCATTATTTGCTTCAACAACAAAGGAGTCTGCACGAGGGTCAATATAGGTTGTGTATCCCTTAAATTCCAAATATGCTCCGCTGTTGAAACCGTTATAAAGCACAATTTCTGTATTGTGTTTTTCGGCGTCCTTTTCTATAGCATCAAGCGCTTCGTCAAGCTGACGGGTGTAGCTGTTTTCTCCGTCTGTTTTTACATATTCAACGGCGTTTGATACGTTTTGAATGACCACTGTTGCCATTAGTACAACAATGCACACCAAAATTATTACAATTGAAAGTTTTGTCGTTTTAGGACTTATTTTTGAATTTTTTCTTTTTGGTAGTTTGTTTAGGTCTATTTTAATATCATCTAAATATCTTAATGCTGCCGGATATGCCGCTATAATGAAATAAGGCACAAGTTTGATATACAAAAATGCCATTATGCCTGTACCGACTGTGAGAAGAATAAATCTTAATTCGGTTTTTCCTTTTTTGTGAATTATATATACGGCTGCAACAAGAGCCACAATTGCAAACTGAAGCAGTCCGAAAGATGTTAAAGACAGAGTTAACGGAGCCAGTTCGTTTATAGAACTGTTCACCTTATCACCGATTGAAGTGGTGAATATGAAGGCAAGTCCCTTGTATCCGTAGGGGGTAGCTAAACCGCATAAAGCCATTAGCACGGTAACTGCCAAAAGAGGAAGAGTTTTACAGCAAGATAACGACTTTCCTTTTATTTTGACAGGCAGAGAATTTACGATATACGGCAGCATAATCAAAAACAGCATCGTCCACATAGATGCGTGGAGATTTACTAAAAGAACTGATAAAACAGGCAAAACAGCAAGGTGTTTAATCTTTCCTGTTTTAACGTATTTTTCAAGAGCTAAAAGCTGAATAAGTATTATACAGTAAGTGAATATCTGGGGTCTTGTCACTATGTAGTATTTTGCAATATAAAGACTGCCTATAAACACGGCGGTTATGGCAAATATTTTGTTTTGTGTTATAGTCAGTGACAGCTTGTAAAAAAGACAGGCAAACAGTACATAAATGCAGTAAGCTAGAATGATGGGGCCTGCAATTCCGAGTATTTTGTACGCGTTGTAGAAAATCACGTCAGACAGCCATTGCTGTATAACCAGCTCCATATCCGTGTGCATTGTGAGAAAATCGGTTTGCGGCAGCCAATTTGAGCAAATGTACTCTCCCGTTTTTATTATCCAATAGGTGTCGTTGTCAAGATTAAATTGTATTGCCAGCATTGGAAGAAGAAAAATAAAATACAATATACCGATTTTTTCCAGAGTTTTCTTGTTTACAGTTGTCATAATACCCCTCATTAAAAATATTCATCATCTCTATATTAACAGATTATTTTACTTTCTTCAAGAAATTTACATAACTGATACAGGATGAATGGTATGTTCCTCAAAGGGATTAAATCTGCTGAGTTCAGTGTCGCAGAGTGCCGTTGCTTTTTGAACACAGTAGTTACCGTATTTGTTTTTTAGTTTATCAACTGCCGTTTCAAGCTTTTCCAGTTTTTCACGGTGTATTGCTGTGCCGTCTAAATCAAACTGCACTGCATTATCGCAGTCAAAGTCTGTAACGCTTAGTCCGATACTCCTTATGGGCTTTTTCCATCTGTAATTTGCAGTAAAAAGATTCATTGCATATTTTATAAATTCATTGCTTACGTTTGTCGGACTTTCCATTTTACATTGGCGTGTAAAGCTTTCGAGGTCGCAGTCTCTTACCGATATGGTCAGGGTTATGCCTTTCAGATTATGTTCTCTCATTCTTCTTGCCACACTTTCGCTTAAAACAGTAAATACGATTTTTACATCTTCGTCATTTATCAAATCTCTTGCTGTTGTGGTGGAGTTTCCTATGCTTTTTATATCTCTTGATATGTCCATATGTCTTACGGGAGTTCTGTCCTCGCCGTTTGCAAACCGCTTCAGCATAAGGCCGTTTTTGCCAAGTATAGTTTTTATAAATCCATCGTCTGTATTTGCCACATCGCCTATGGTGTAAATTCCGTAGGCGTTTAATTTTTTTGTTGTGGCACGCCCTATCATAAGTAAGTCGCTGCAGGGCAGTTTCCAAACTACATCCTTATAGTTTTCCTTTGTTATAACTGTTACCGCATCAGGCTTTTTGTAGTCGGAACCCAGCTTCGCAAATATTTTGTTGAAGCTGACGCCTATGCTTACCGTAATACCTATTTCTTCTTTTACCCTTTTTCTGATTTCTTCTGCAATTTCAATTCCTGTTTTAAAACGGTCTCCCGTTACGTCTATCCAGCTTTCGTCAAGCCCAAAAGGCTCAATTAAATCGGTATAATCCTCAAGGATACCTCTCACTCTCCGTGAAAAGTCCATATATACAGGAAAGTTTGGAGGAACGATTATAAGATTAGGGCATTTCTGCCTTGCTTTCCATAAGGGTTCTCCCACAACAAGACCGTATTTTGATGCAATTTCGTTTTTAGTAAGTATTATTCCGTGCCTGGATTTTTCACTTCCGCCTACTGCAACAGGTTTATCTCTAAGTTCAGGGTGGAGGTAACATTCCACACTGGCATAAAATTTGTTGCAGTCTATATGAAGTATCTGCTTTTCCATATACTCAACCTCTTTATCGAATGTATGTTCTAATAATAGAACAAATATTCGAATTTGTCAATATGCCATTACCCGATGTCCCGAAAACTGAACTGTTCTTGACTAAAATAACTACTTGGTTTATACTAAAAAAAAGTTTGTTTTCAGGTGAGTTTATGGCAATTTGCGACATAGCAGGATTAAAAGTCAATATAATGAACGAAAAGGGCAGAACAGCAAAACAGCTTGTGCCTTATCTTTCGGCTGATCAAGCAGAGAATCAGCATATAGACATTACTATAAACGTTGATGAAGAAAGAGTAAAAAGAAGTATGCAGGAGCATCCCGAACTTAATCAGGACGATTGGGAGTATATGCTTACAGGTTCGGATTTTTACAACGCTCTTATCGGATTTGACGGAATATTGCTTCATTCTTCCTGTATTTGTGTTGACGGTGTTGCCTATGCCTTTTCCGCTGACAGCGGTACAGGAAAATCTACCCACACAAAGCTTTGGCTTGACTATTTCGGCGACAGGGCATATATGATAAATGACGATAAGCCTGCAATCAGAATTATTGACGGCAAGGTTTATGCCTGCGGAACTCCCTGGAGCGGAAAATATGATTATTCAACACCGTGTATAGTTGAGCTTGGCGGTATCTGCTTTCTTGAGAGAAGCGAAAATAATTGGATTAAAAAGGCGGAGACAGGCAAGGCAGTTTTCAACATTTTTTCACAAACGGTAAGGCGTCTTGAAGAGGCGGATATGGAAAAACTCTTCAATGTGATAGAAGGTATTTTTTCAACAGTTCCTCTTTATGAAATGGGCTGTAATATCAGCGAAGAAGCAGTGCTTACAGCTTATAATGCTATGAAAAGAGAATAAGTGTATTTTAACAGTTGCAAATGTGAAATTTGCAACTGTTATATTATTGTAAAATAACGTTAAGTTTATGTTAAATGAATTTACTTTGGTCTTTTGATATGGTAAAATCCTTGTGTTAATTTAAGTGAAAAGAGGCGTTTGATTTGGGTAAAATAAAATCCTTTTTAGACAGCAAAATCGTTAAGACAGACGTAGGCGAGGAGACCTACTTAACTTGGCGTGAAACAATTTCTTACGCTTTGGGCAGAGGTGCTCAGGGTATGAATACCTCAATGACCAGCTCAAAGTACGTTAATTATTTTTTGACTAACGTATTGTTCAAGAAACTGAAAGACCCTATGGGAACAGCGTCAACCATTCGTTTATTCTGCGGAATTTTTGATGCTATTAATGACCCGATTATGGGCGTAGTCGTTGACAAAACCAGAACAAAAAACGGTCAGATGCGACCTTATATAAAGTGGGCGCCGCTGTTTGTTTCTATTGTAATGGTGCTGTTCTTTATCGGCAGCGCAGACGCACCTCCCGTTGTAAATGTTATTTACACCACGTTCCTTTTTGTAATGCTTGACGTTACGTATACTGCATTTGATATCCCTATGGGTGCTTTGGCGTTTTCCATAACCCCCAACGGTATTGAGCGAACCAAGTTATTCGGCGTGAGCTCAATTGTTCGTTCGGTAGTTGGCGCTTTGCCTCAGGTATTTGTTGCAGGCGCTGCTTGGCTTCCTTATTTCCGTGACCATACGCCTCAAGCCTACCTTACATCTGCAATAATTTCTGCAATAGGAATATTCTTTTTAACAAGACTTACATATAAAAATACAAGAGAGCGTGCACATCACAGCTCTGATACTCCGTCAGTTAAGGAGTGCTTTGCTCTTCTGTTTAAAAACAGACCTCTTCTTATGCTGTTCCTGGGCAACATTTTCTTCGTACTGTGTAAGGTTGCAGAGCAGGTATCCTTCTACTTCGTTGCCGACCTTATGTTTAACCTTAAATATAACGCCGTAATCGACGTTGTTAAATTCCCCGGATTTTTGCTTGCCGGCGTATTTGTTCCTAAAATTGTTGAAAAGCTTGGCAAAAAAGCTGATTCAAGACGTTTCTATCAGGTATGCTGTATAGTTGCTATCGGGCTTCACATTCTCTTTGCAGTATTTACATTTAAGGGACTTCTTCAAAAACAGCCCGGTACGTCAGTATCACTTCTTACAGGCGTTATAATAGCTTTCTTCACCTGTGCAACAGCAATTCCTCTTGAGTTTAAAAACCTTATCCAAAAGGAAATGGAGGCAGAAACTGTTGACTACATTGAGTGGAAAACAGGCACAAGAGTTGAGGGTATTATGCTTTCAATAATGAGCTTTACAGGTAAGATTGAAAACACTGTTTCATCTTCAATCGGCCTTGCAATTTTAGGCTGGGTAGGCTACAAGAGCCATACAGAAGGTTCTTTAATCCAGCCGGACGCAACAAACAACGCTTTGTTCTTCCTTACAACTCTTCTTCCTGCAATCGGTTATCTGCTTATGCTTGTTCCTATGCATTTCTATAATATCACCGGTGACGGTCACAGAAAGATGATAAAAGAAATCAATGAGCGCCGTGAAAAGCGTCAGCAGGAACAGCTTGAAAAGCAAACAGAAACTGCATAATAAAAAAATAAAGCAGACACTTTTAAGTGTCTGCTTTTGTTATATGTATTAATGTTTTTAGTTGGCAGTCAGTCTTCGCCTTGGATATCGTCGGAATTATTATCTTCACTTTTGTTTTCGATTTTGTCTGATTTTTTTAATCTTTGTTCAATTTCTTTTTCAATTTCTTTCAGTTTGTTTTTTGTAGTTATTCCGATGTCCACTGTAACTACCTTATTTTCAGGATAAGTTAAAACTATTCTTGACTGTCTGTCGATAAAATTTTTAACAAAACTGGGCTTTTCGTCCTTTACATAGGCAACGCTTACAATATCTTTAAACTTGAATATATTGTCGTTATCCATTCCTGTAAATTCCATTTCGTCATCTCTGAAGATTACGCCGTGCTTTACAGTTTCTCTTGTGGTTAAAAATGCAACGGCAAAGGCAAAAATCACAAACACTGCAAAAATTATGTTCATAGTATTTACTCTCATTGCAAGGGTTTTTACTGCGTGAACCGCATAGGCGATAACGCCTATGTCAAGGGCAATTACTACTGCAAGAGTAACAGGTGATATTATCCTTATAAATTTACCGTTTGTTTTATCTTTCATATAAATTTTCTCTCCTTAAAATCATCAAGCAGTTTAATATTTTGCGCCTGAAATGTTTTTTTGTTAAGATAGCTCAGCATATTTTCACCGCTGAAATTAAATTTCAGTTTGTAACTGTAAAGTGCCTGACGGTATCTCCCTTTCTCATTGCCGTATTTTCCGTCACCGAAAAGGGGATGACCGATGTGAGCAAGGTGCGCTCTTATCTGATGGGTTCTTCCTGTTAAAAGCTCAATCTCAAGCAGTGACGCTCCGTCATAACAATCAAGTACGGTATATTTAGTGACTATTTTTTTAGAGCCTGAAATTTCGCTGTCAGTCACAGTAACCATATTTTTTCTCTCATCTTTGGTGAGATAAGCAGTAACGGTGTCTTCTTTGACAGGCATCTTGCCGTGAACTACGGTTAAGTAGTATTTTTCAATTTCACGGTTTTTGATTTTATCATTAAGAATTTTAAGACTTTGTGAATTTTTGGCGCCTATTACGATTCCGCCCGTGTTCCTGTCAATTCTGTTGGCAAGGGAGGGCGTGAAGGTGGAGTTTTCAGGGGACCATTCTCCCCTTTCATATAAGTATCTTTTCAGCCTTGCCACAAGGTTGTCAATATAATCCTTTCCGTCAGGGTGGCATAAAATTCCCACCTTTTTGTTGAGAAGAATAATATTGTCATCCTCATATATAATGTCAAGGTCTTTTGACGCCTTTAAAAAGTCATAGTGTTTTTCCTTGGTGTGTAAAACATCGTCTTTAAGGTAAAGTTCCAACACATCGCCGTTATTCAAAATTTGTTCAGGCGAGCACCTTTTTTTATTTACCTTGATATTCTTTTTCCTTATTTCCTTGAACATAAGCGATTTAGGCAGTTTGTCAAAGGTTTTCATTATCAGCCTGTCAACACGC
This sequence comes from uncultured Eubacterium sp., assembly GCA_944385025.1. Classification (GTDB taxonomy): domain Bacteria; phylum Bacillota; class Clostridia; order Oscillospirales; family Acutalibacteraceae; genus Eubacterium_R. Next base: position 8,798 of record CALWVQ010000075.1, on the reverse strand, counting down.
TGACCTGCGTCGCTGTCTGTTATTTCAATTCGCTTCATAATCAGTTGTTTTTGTTTTTCTTTTCTTCCTCAAGTTCCTGCATTTCCTTATAGAAAATGTTTGCCTTTACATAAACCTGAATGAAGTCGTTTATTACTTCTGCCATTTCTCCCTCTTTATAGGGATTAAGGAGAATTCTTTCATCGTCGTCTATTACCAAAGGTCCCTTTTCAAAGTCGTTAAAGGTAGGCATAAGAGAGTAGTTGTCCTTGGTCTTTACAATAGATAAAAGAGTATAGTCGGAAGTTGCGTTGACAAAACCTTTCTTTTTTGTGTATTTCTCAATAGTTGAAAGAGGAGAGTCGTCATTGTGCTTTTTTGTGTAGCAGTATGATATTACCTCCTCAATAAAGTTTTCAAGCTCTTTGTCTGTGTAAGGCTTTTTGAGAAGAACTACCTTGTCTATATCGGCAATTCCGTATTTGTCGCTTTCTCCGCAGGGAATACCTATCATATTTTCGTCTTGGTCAACGTATACGGATATTGTGTAAAATTCCTTTTCCATAGTTTTTACCTTTCATTTTATTGCTACAATTATAACCTATATAATTGAAAAATACAACAGTATATGCTACAATCCTTATGGTGATTTTATGAAAAAGGTATTGATAACAGGCGGCGCAACAGGTATAGGAAAAGCCACGGCGCAACTCTTTTGCGAAAAGGGGTATCAGGTGTTTGTAAGTTATAACAACACGCCTGTAAATTATGCGGGAGTTATTCCTGTGAAATGCAATCTTGAAAGCCCCGAGGAAATTGATGCAATGTTTTCTCTCGTGGGGGATATTGATATTCTTGTTAATAACGCAGGCGTAAGTCTTATTAAGCAGATTAACGATACTACCGTGGAAGAATATGATTATTTAAATAACGTTAACGCAAGGTCATATTTTCTCTGCTCAAAGCTGGCGGCGCTTTCTATGATAAAAAAACATTGCGGCGCTATTGTAAATGTATCCTCAGTATGGGGGCAGACAGGGGCTTCCTGCGAGGTGGCGTATTCAATGAGCAAGGCGGCAGTTATCGGGCTTACAAAAGCGCTGGCGCAGGAGCTTGCACCAAGCGGCATAACCGTAAACTGTATTTGTCCCGGAATAATAGATACGAGAATGAACAGTCAGTTTGACAAAAAAGATTTAAAATCAGAAGTGCCTTTAGGCAGACTTGGAACGCCCGATGAAGCGGCGCAGGCAATTTTGTTTTTAGCTGAAAATCCTTACGTTACAGGGCAGGTGCTTGGCGTAAACGGAGGAATGGTTTAAAAATAATCCTTAAATCAGTAACACATTTTTCCTTTTTTTCATAGGATGTTTTAGAAAAGGGAAAGGGGGGTTACGACTTATGGGTTGCGGATGCAATAACTTCGGTTGCGGCGGTTCTTCATGGATCATCATCCTTATCATCATCCTTTTACTCTGCGGTGGTTGCGGTTGCAATAACAACAACGACTGTGGCTGTGGTTGCTAACAGGTGTTGAAAATAAGGTCGGGAGAAATCCTGACCTTAATTTTTTTGCCGTTTTAAAAAAATTTTTTTGATTCAGATTGAAAAAAGCCGGAAAGCCCCGAAAATACGGCAAAATTTAAAGGTCAAAAAAAGTCAAAAAAGTTCTTGACTTTTACTGACCTTTGTGCTAATATGATTACAGAAGGTCAAAGAAAGTCAAAGTCAAATGTATAAAAATCAGACTTTCAACCTAATATAAGATGAAAAGAAGTGATTGGAAAAATGAAGATGAGCGACGTTATTGCAGATATGATACTTGATATGTTTGACGACCAAACGTCAACGGTGCAAATTCAGCGTAACGATTTGGCAAACCGTCTGGGCTGCGTTCCCAGCCAGATAAACTATGTTATCACCTCAAGGTTTACCCCCGAACAGGGATACAGAATCGAATCCAGAAGAGGAGGCGGAGGCTGTATACTGATAACACGAGCGGCAACGAAGGAGGATGCCGTGGTAAAGCTTATTAATTCGGTTGGAAACGCTATTGACGAGAAAACGGCAAAGGCTCATATCTACAACCTGAATTATCAGGGTCTGATCAGTGAAAAGGCGTCAAATATGATGATGGCAGTAGTCAGCGACAATAATTTCAGAGGATTACCGCCGGAAATAAAAGACGCCGTAAGAGCAAATCAATTAAAGCAAATTTTACTTGCTTACATTAATTAGGAGGTATTTATTATGCTGTGTCAACATTGTAATCAAAATGAGGCTACAACTCATATTAAACAAAACATAAACGGTGAAAAACAGGAAATGCATCTTTGTAGCGAATGTGCAAAGGAGCTGGGAGTAATGGATGAATTCAGATTTCCGTCAATGAGCGAATTTTTCGGTGATTCATTCCTCGGCAACTTCTTGGGAGCAGGGGTGTCCGCAATGAATTCTCTTGCAGGAGTGGATAGATGTAATACCTGCGGTTCTTCCTTTAACGATATAGTAAAAGGCGGACATATCGGCTGCAGCGACTGTTATGAAAAATTTGAGGATAAGCTTGAGCCGTCAATCAGGAAAATTCACGGCAAAACAAAGCATATCGGCAAGTTTGTAACTTACAGCGAAGATGAAACAGCCGAAAAGCCAAAAGAAAAGGAAACGCCAAAACCAAAGGTAAATACCCTTGACAGTCTTAAAGAACAGCTTAAAGACGCAATCAAAGAACAGCGTTTTGAGGACGCCGCAGTATTAAGAGATAAAATCAAGGCGATGACGGAGGATACAAATGAGTAAGTGGTATAACACAAAAGGAAAAAACAGCGACGTTGTTGTGGCGTCTAAAATAAGACTTGCAAGGAATGCGGCAAAAATGCCGTTTCCCTGCAGAATGAGTAACGAGGCAAGAAAGTCTCTCTGTAAAAAAATATATGCGTCAATTCAAAATTCCGAGTTTGCAGGGGAGTTTGACTATATAGAACTTAATTCTCTGGACGATGCATCAAAAACAGCTCTTTATGAAAAGGGCTATATCAGCAAAGAGCTTTTAAGCCAAAACAGTTATGGCGCATTGCTTTTGTCAAAAGACGAAAGCTACGACGTAATGCTTTGCGAAGAGGACCACATTCGACTCGTTGTAAGAGGCGAGGGCGAAGATTTAAGCGCAGTTTATGAAAAGGCTGACCGCCTTGACAACGTGCTTATAAAAAGTATGAGAATTGCTTTTGACGAAAATCTCGGCTTTCTCACCTCAAATCCTATGCACTTGGGAACAGGAATGAAAGCGTCGTTTATTCTTCATCTTCCCGCTATTGATTACAGGGGTATGATTTCAGCCCTTACCGCTATGGTTAATAAGCTGGGCTTTTCAATAAAGCCTCTGTTTGATTCCGACGGTTCATTTTTTGAACTTTCAAACAGTATCAGCCTTGGCATAACGGAAAAGAGCGCTGTTGAAAATCTTACTGCAATCTGTGACCAAATAGTATTTCAGGAGCGTAAACTCCGTAAAGAATTAATAGAATACAGCGATTTTGAGGACAAAATTTTCAGAGCGCTGGGCACACTTAAAATGGCGAGAAAATTAACTACAAAAGAATTTTATCAGTTAATTTCACTTGCCCGTCTGGGAGTGGAGTTTGAAGATTTTGACCTTACATATGAAAAAACAGGAGAGATGATGCACTCATTGGGTACGGCGTCTATTATCAGCTCTGCTGACGGACAGCTTGACCGTGAGGATGCTTATCGTATAAGAGCCCAGTATATAAGAGATAACTTATAACGGCAGGAGATTTCTCCTGCAGGGAGGGATTATTATGTATAAGTTCAGTTATTTCACACAAAAAGCAAACGAAGCGTTAAATTTAGCGATAAAAGCGGCTGAAAATTTCGGCCACAATTATGTAGGCAGCGAGCATATTCTCCTTGCTCTCGTAAAGGAGGAGGCAGGTACAGCCTATACAATTCTTAACGAAAAAGGCATAACGGTTGAGGATATAGAAAACTTTATTAAGGAAAATATCGGCGTAGGCAGTCCCACAAGACTTACTCCCGATGATTTTACCCCAAGAAGCAAAAGAGTTCTTGACGTGTCCTTCAAAATTGCAAGGGGTATGTTTAGAAGCTTTGTAGATACGGAGCATATCCTTTTGGCTCTTCTTCAGGAGGGAGACAGTTATGCCGTAAAATACATTAATTCCTGCGGTATTGATGAGCGACAGCTATTTGATGAAATTGTAGCTGCAATGGGCAGAGGCAATCCGCAGGCTGAGAATGCAAGAAAGGGCAAGAATTCAAAATCAAAAACTCCTACTCTTGACGAATTCGGCAAGGATTTGACCGCTATGGCAAAAGAGGGTAAAATCGACCCTGTTATCGGCAGGGAAGAGGAAATTCAAAGGGTAATTCAGATTCTTTCAAGAAGAACTAAAAACAACCCTTGCCTTATAGGTGAACCCGGTGTCGGCAAAACGGCAATTGCCGAGGGACTTGCCCTTAAGATAGTAAAACAGGAGGTTCCGGAGCTTCTTTTCGGCAAAAAGATTGTTGCTCTTGATTTGACCTCAATGGTAGCAGGTACAAAGTACCGCGGCGATTTTGAGGAAAGAATTAAAAAAGCGATGGACGAGGTAAAGGCGGCAAAGGACGTTATCCTGTTTATTGATGAGGTTCATACTATTATGGGCGCAGGTGCGGCAGAAGGCGCAACCGACGCCGCAAATATTCTTAAACCGTCCCTTGCAAGAGGCGAGATTCAGGTAATCGGCGCAACTACAATCGACGAATACAGAAAGAATATTGAGAAGGACGCCGCACTTGAAAGAAGATTTCAGCCTGTAACCGTAGGCGAGCCTACCGAGGAGGAAACTATTGAAATCCTTAAAGGCTTGAGAGATAAATATGAGGCGCACCACAAGGTAAAGATTACCGACAGCGCTATTGAAAACGCAGTAAAAATGTCCTCAAGATATATTGCAGACAGATTTTTGCCCGATAAGGCAATTGACCTTATAGACGAGGCGGCTTCAAGAGTAAGACTTAAAGCTTATACCGTTCCAGATAACTTAAAGGAAATGGAAAAAGAACTTAAATCACTTGAGGAGGAAAAGTCATCTGCCGTAAGATCTCAGGACTTTGAGCAGGCTGCAAAAATTCGTGACAAGGAAAACAGTCTTAAAACACTTCTTGACGAGGAAAAGGAAAAATGGAAAAACCTTTCTTCACATCAGGTTAAGGAAATCACCACAGAGGATATTGCACAGGTTGTATCATCTTGGACAGGTATTCCTGCAACACAGATTACTAAAGAAGAAAGCGAAAGACTTTTAAAACTTGAAAAGATTTTGCACGAGAGAATTGTGGGACAGGATAAGGCTGTTTCCAGCGTGGCAAGAGCAATCCGCCGCGGCAGAGCAGGACTTAAAAACCCAAAACGTCCTATCGGCTCGTTTATATTCCTCGGCCCTACGGGCGTTGGTAAAACAGAGCTTTGTAAAACACTTGCCGAAACAATGTTCGGTGATGAAGAGGCAATTATTAAGCTTGATATGAGTGAGTATATGGAAAAGCACACCGTTTCAAAGCTTATCGGTTCGCCTCCCGGATATGTAGGATTTGACGAGGGCGGACAGCTTACCGAAAAAATCAGACGTAAGCCTTATTCCGTAGTCCTTTTTGATGAGATTGAAAAGGCTCACCCTGATGTGTTCAATATGCTTCTGCAGATACTTGAGGACGGTGTTCTTACCGACTCACAGGGCAGAAAAGTAAGCTTTAAGAATGCTGTAATCATTATGACCTCAAACGTAGGCGCATCAAAGATTACCGACCCTAAAGGCGCACTTGGTTTCGGAGAAAAGGGCGATGAAAACGCCAATATTGAAGAACTTGTAATGGCTGATTTGAAAAAGACATTTAAGCCGGAATTCTTAAACCGTATTGACGAGATTATCGTATTTAATCAGCTTGAAAAGACTGATATCGAGGAAATTGCCCGCCGTATGCTTAAAACTCTTGCAAAACAGCTTAAAGAGCTTGGCACGGAAATCGAGTTTACTCCTGAGGCTATCAGCGCAATTGCAGATGCAGGCTTTGACAAGGTTTACGGCGCAAGACCTCTTCGCCGTGCAATTCAGACAAAGATTGAGGATAGACTGTCAGAGCTTATTCTTGAAAATAAGCTGGGCGAAAAGTGTACCGTAGATTTTAAAGACGGCGAATTTACATTTGAATAAGCCTAAATAACACAAATCCCTGAAAGCATTGCTTTCAGGGATTTTTTAATAATGTAATGACTTTTTCTATTTGCTGTGATATACTTAATAAAACCCCTTTGTAAAGGAGAACTGATATGAGCAGAATAGTAAAAAAAATAATGCAATATTTTAACGATAAATTCGGCGGCAATGCTTTGGCACAGGTGCTTAATGAGCAGGGCGAGCTTTTGCCTTTGGAAAATGAAAACGTTATTCCTCTTGCAAGACAGGCGGCACAAGAGGGAATAGTTCTTCTTAAAAATGAAAATAATGCTCTGCCTTTGACAAATGATGATAAGGTGGCAGTTTTCGGCAGATGCGCTGTAAACTATTTCGGCGTCGGCTACGGCAGCGGCGGCGATATTGTGCGCCCTTATCTTTCAACTCTTATGGACGGACTTTTTTCAGCAAACGTAAGCGTTAATGAAACCCTTTACAAAAAATATAAAGAATGGATTGATCTGCCGAAAAATGAGATTTTTGACGGCGTGTGGGGTCACTGGCCTATGAATCACCCTGAAATGCCTCTTGATAATGATACGGTTAAAAATGCCGCAAAGGAAAGCAACGCGGCAATCGTTGTTATCGGTCGTGCAGCAGGCGAGGACAGAGAAAATATCCTTGAAAAAGGCAGTTACTATCTTACCGATTTGGAAATAGATATGCTTAACAGGGTAACAGATAATTTTAAAAGAATTATCGTTGTTATGGACTGCGGTAACGTTGTTGATATGTCGTGGCTTTTGCAGTATCAAGATAAAATCAGCGCAGTTGTTTACGCTTGGCAGGGCGGTATGGAAAGCGGAAACGCTCTTGCCGACGTGCTGACAGGCAAGGTATCTCCCAGCGGTAAGCTGACGGACACCATCGCTCTTTCGTACGACAAATATCCAAGCGCCGATAATTTCGGAGGCGATAAGTTTAATAATTATTCAGAGGATATTTACGTAGGTTACAGATATTTTGAAACCTTTAAAAAGGACGAAGTGCTTTATCCTTTCGGCTTTGGGCTTAGCTATACCGATTTTGAAATTTCATCTGTTGCAAAATCAGATGGTACAAAAGTAACAGTTGACGCAACGGTTAAGAATATAGGTAAAGTCAAGGGCAAAGAAGTAGTACAGATTTATCTTTCTCTCCCTCAAGGTAAAATTGATAATCCTGCAAAAATTCTTGTTGCCTTTGATAAAACAAGGGAGCTTGAGCCAAACGAAGAGCAAACTTTAAATATCACCTTTGATATTCGTGATTTTGCACCTTATGACGATGCAGGAAAAACAGAGTATAAATACGCTTTTGTCCTTGAAAAAGGCGAGTATAAAGTGTATGCAGGCACAAGTGCAAGAGATAACATAGAGGTCTGCACATATATTCAGGAGAATACCGTTTGCGTAAAACAGTTAAGTCAGCATTTAGCAGTTGAAAAGTCAAACGCCTTTGACAGAATGGTAAATAAAAACGGCAAAATTGCTTATGAAAAAACTCCTGTAAGCACCGTTGATTTGAAAAAGCTGATTAGTGATAATCTACCCAAAGAGGTAAAGCAGACAGGGGATAAAGGCATCAAGCTTTCTGATGTTAAAAGCGGCAAAAATACTATGAATGAGTTTGTGGCGCAGCTTTCGGAAAAGGAGCTTGACGATATTTCTCACGGCGAGGGCGAAATGAACTCAAAGCTGGGCGTTATAGGAAATGCAGGCAATCTCGGCGGAGTGTCGCAGTCCCTTCGTGATAAAGGCGTTCCTCCCGTTATCACTTGCGACGGACCTTCTGGAATAAGAATAAGAAAAACGACTGCACTTATTCCCTGTGGTACGGCGTTGGCGTCAAGCTTTAACATTGACCTTGTAGAAAAGCTTTACGCAGAAATTTCAAAGGAAATGATCGCCCATAATGTAAATGTTCTTCTTGCCCCCGGTATGAATATTCACAGAAATGTTCTTTGCGGACGTAATTTTGAGTATTACAGCGAAGATCCGTATGTAAGCGGAAAAATGGCGGCGGCAGCAGTTAAAGGTATTCAGTCCTGCAACGCCTCTGCCTGTCCAAAGCATTTTGCCTGCAATAATCAGGAGAAAAAGAGAAATCTAAACGACTCCCGAGTAAGCGAAAGAGCGTTGAGAGAAATTTATCTTAAAGGCTTTGAACTTATGATAAACGAGAGCAATCCCGACATAATTATGACAAGTTACAACCGAGTTAACGGCGTTTACAGCCATTATAACTATGAGCTTGTAACATCTGTTTTGCGTGAAGAGTGGGGATATAAAGGTCTGATTATTACAGACTGGTGGATGGTTAAGGAAAAATCTCACGAATTTCCCAAGCTTAAAAACGACGCTTATCGTGTAAGAGCTCAGGTTGACGTGCTTATGCCCGGCGGAAACGGTTATAAACCTATTACCAAGGTGGGAAGAACACTTCTTGATACATACGGCAAAAAGGACGGTATAACATTAGGCGAAATGCAGAGATGCGCCGTAAATGTTCTTAATCTTGCAATGAAATATCTTGATTAGGTGGTTTTATGAAACATAAAAAATTAATAACAGTTATTTC
>CALWVQ010000074.1 GCA_944385025.1 uncultured Eubacterium sp. | reverse complement strand
GCTTCAATTATCAGTTATTTCTCCGGTCTTGTACTTGACACTATGAAGCAGAAAAACAGACAGGATTTTGAAATGGAGCTTCACAAAGCAAACGACAGGTTTAAGGAACTGAAAAACAAATGATTGATTTTATAAACAAAAGGTCTAAACGCATTTGCGTTTAGACCTTTTTTCTGGTCGAGGCGACAAGATTCGAACTTGCGGCCCCTACGTCCCGAACGTAGTGCTCTACCAAACTGAGCCACGCCTCGATATATAATTTTGCTACAAATAGTATTAAAGCACATTTTTCACCTGTTTGCAAGGGTAATTTTTATTTTGACAAGCAATTGTGCAAAATGGTATAATTATACGGTAAATTAAGGAATAAAATCGGGAGCATAATTATGAAAAAGATTATTACTCTTATTTTAAGTTTGTTAATTACTGTTACCGCAGCGGCAACGCCTGTTTCTGCGGCGGACAATCTTACTCTTGAGGTGTCGGCAGATTCGAAATCATACGAAATATCAGACAGCCTTTACGGTGCATTTATTGAGGATATTTCATATGCCTGTGACGGCGGACTTGTTTCAAATCTTGTAAACAACAATTCCTTTGAATATGAGTTTAATAATGTAAGCGCGTGGCAGAGCAGTTTGGCAGGCTTTGAAGTGTCAACGGAAAATTCGCTAAACTCAAAGAATCCCACTTATGCCGTTATAGATGTGGACGGCAAAGGCACGCTCACTAATACAGGCTATACTGAACTGTATAAGTACAAAACATACGATAGAGATGAAAGTAAAGCGGCTGCTGCTGATATGGGCTTTAAGGAGAATGTTAAATACGATTTTTCCTGCTATTTGTATAACGAGGATTATCAGGGAACAATTTCCGTATATCTTGATTCTCCAAAAAATAAAAATAACGTGATTCAGCTTGATATTTCTGCCTGCGGCAATGCTTGGAGACAGTTAAACGCAACTTTAACTTCGGCAGCACGTGAGGACGGCGGACTTACTATTGAGTTTAACGGCACGGGAACAGTTTATCTTGACTTTGTTACTCTTGTGCCTGAAAACAGTTACGGATACGGCACGCAGGAATGGAAATACACCACTTTAAGAAATGACTTATATACTGCCCTTGAGCAGTTAAGCCCGTCATTTATACGTTTCCCGGGTGGTTGTCTTGCGGAGGGTGACAGCCTGGATAATCTTTATAACTGGAAAAACACAATAGGCCCTCTTGAAGAGAGAAAGCAGACGTATAATCTTTGGCGTGACGATTTTGGAAGAGATTACATAAACACCAACGCCATGGGTTACCACGAGTATTTTCAGCTTTGCAGGGATTTAAACGCCGAGGCAGTACCTGTTGTAAACGTTGGACTTACCTGTCAGGGCAGAAACGGTTATGATGATTACGTTGCCGCTCTTGAAAAAATTTCTATGACAGATGAAGAATGGCAGACTTATCTTACGGAAAAGAGAAATTATGACCCTGATGATACACAGGCAAGAGATGAATTTACAAAATATATTGACGGACTGGGCATTAATTCAAGAGAAGACTTTGAGGCATATCTCGACACTATTGCGTTAAAACCCGGTACTTCTAAGTGGGACGCCTATGTTCAGGACGTTCTTGATTTAATCGAGTACGCCAACGGCGATGCTAACACTACTTATTGGGGTGCATTGCGTTCTGCCAACGGCAGTGCCGAGCCTTTTAACATTAAGTATATAGCTCTCGGAAATGAAAACTGGGGCGAAATTTATCAGCGTAATTTTGAGGCGCTTTACAAAGAGGTAAAAGAGGCTTATCCCGAAATAACCGTAATTTCTTCTGCGGGAACCTATTTGTCGGGTGATGCGTACGATTACAACTGGAGCTGGATAAGCGAAAATTATGCAGATACCATAGTTGACGAGCATTATTACACTACTGACGCTTTTCTTCTTGATGCAAACGACAGATACGACAGCTTTGACAGAGAGGGTCCTCACGTGTTTATAGGTGAATATGCCGCAACTTCTCCCGGTTTCGGTACAATTCAGACCAAGTCAACAATTTTTGAGGCAGCGGAAGAGGCAAGTTACCTTACAGGAGTGGAGCGAAACGGCGATGTTGTTGAAATGGCATCCTATGCTCCCACCTTTGCCAAGGTGAATTCACAGTGCTGGAATATTAACCTTATTTGGTTTGATTCACAGGAGGTAGTGCTTACTCCCAGCTATTATACCCAAATGCTTTTTGCAAATAATATTGGAAATAAATATCTTGAAAGCACCTTTGCAAACGGCGAAACAGAGCAAAACGGCGTTTATCAGTCTGTTACCGTTGACGATAAAAACCAAACGGCATATATAAAGCTGGTAAATACTTCGGGTGAAAAACAGACGGTAGACGTGAGTCTTAACGGATTTGAAAATATAAACAAAGTATCACAGCAGTCAGTGTCAGGCTCATATAAAACAGCCTGCAACGAAATCGGTCAAAATACCACCTATCCTGTGGAGAAAGATTTAAAGGTTTCAGACAAATTCAGCGTTGAGCTTAATAAATACGATGTAACAGTAATAAGAGTTGCATACGGCGGAAATGACGGTACGGCGCTTTATACTTTGCCTGACTTTATAAACACTATGACTGTAAAAACGTCAACATATATTCCTACCGCTGTAAAGGTGGCAATTCCCTGCAGTATTTTGTTGGTTGTTGTTGCCGTTGCGGTTATGACGGTAGTTCATATTGTTATGAGCAAAAGGAAGATAAAGTAGTATGAATATAACATTTTATTCAAATGTTTCAACGATTGAAAAAATTAACTCCAATTTGCCCTGGTTAAAGGAACATAACGTCAGATGCTTTAGGCTTGAAGACGGCGAAAGCCTTATAAAAGAGGCGCGGGATACGGACATTTTAGTTGTTGACGCAATGGGAAATGTCAGTAAAGATATGATAGATAAACTGCCCGCTTTAAAGTTTATTCAGTCCGAGGGCGTAGGTTATCAGGGCATTGACGTAAATCACGCCAAAAGTCTTGGCATACCTGTCTGCAATAATAAAAGAGTTAATGATACTGCCGTTGCAGAGGGTGCATTGCTTTTAATGCTTTCATGTCTGCGAAATGTTATTAACGGTAATCAAGGTGTTTATGACGGCAGACAGATGGAAATAAAAAAAGCTTCCTTCGGTGTCGTAAGGGAGCTTGGGCAGTGTACCGTAGGGCTTATAGGCCTTGGGGATATAGGCAAAATGACCGCTAAATACTGCAAGGCTTTAGGGGCGAAAGTGGTTTATTTTAACCGTACAAGATACCCCGAAACAGAGCGGGAATTAGATATAAAGTATCTTGATTTGGAAGAGCTTTTAAAAGTCAGCGATATTGTGTCGCTCCATTTGGCGGTAACGCCCGAAACGGTGAATTTTGCCGATAAAGCCTTTTTCTGTAAAATGAAAAAAGACGCTTTTTTGATAAATACCGCCAGGGGCGATTTGGTAGATAATCAGGCGCTTTTAGACGCTCTGTTAAACGGCGAAATTGCAGGTGCAGGTCTTGACGTTATATATCCCGAACCTGTTGAAAAGGACAATATTCTTCTTGATGAAAGAGTAAAGGATAAGCTGGTTCTTACTCCTCATATTGCAGGTATTACAAATCTTACGGTTAAAAAAATATATGCCAATATCGGCAGAAATATTGAAAATATTATAAACGGCAGTAAGCCTGAAAACAGGGTGAATTAAATGAAAAAGTTGGGCGCATTATTAGCTTTTGTTTTATTAATTACATCTGTATTTGCTGGCTGTTCAAAAACAGCGCAGTACACTGTAAATACAGACGTTAATAAGGGTGAAACCGCAGTTGTCAGTTTTAACGTGGCGGCGCCTTGGGGAAGTCTGACAAATAACACTTTAAGCTCCTCAAGGGTAAAGCGCTTTGCCTCATATATGAACGCCTTAAAGCCCGATATTATCGGCACACAGGAAATGAACAGCGCTTGGCTGGAAAAATTAGGAGAGCTTATGAGCGATTATGACTCCTACGGTGTGGCAAGAGGCGGCGATGAAAACGAAAAGAAAAGTGAGTTAAACGCAGTTTTTTGGCTTAAAGATAAGTATGAGTGTGTTGATAAAGGCACTTTTTGGCTTTCTGAAACGCCTGATACCGAAAGCAAGTATCAGGGAGCAGGCTGTAACAGAATTTGCACCTACGTAATGCTTCACAACATAAATGAGGATAAATATATTCTCCATCTAAACACTCACCTTGACAATGCCAGCGACGAGGCAAGACTTTTCGGTGCACAGGTGATTGCAGACAAAATCAGCGAGTATAGAGAAACATCTTCCGTTTCCGACTACGAAATTGTTATAACAGGCGATTTTAACGACTATATTGAAAGCAGTGCCTGTCAGTTTTTTGCAGATACGTATAACGTGGCAAAGGCGCAGGGCAACACCTATCACGAATGGGGAAATATCAGCGACGGCGAGCCTATCGACTTCGTTTTTTCCACTTTGCAGGTTAAATCAACACAAAAGCTTGACGATATTTCAAACGGTTATGTCAGCGACCACTACGGCGTGTATGCTGTTATAGGATAAGATTTAAAAATAAATTCGTTTTTGTTGATTCTTTTTGGCGGAGTTATTTTTATGGTTATTACAATCGTTATGGCGTTGCTGTTTTTTGTGTTAAGCACTGTGTTTTTCTGCGGTAAAGGCAGTATGCTTATCAGCGGATATAATACAATGTCACCGGAAGAGCGTAAAAAGTACGACGAAAAGAAGCTGTGCAAAGCAACGGGGATTATATGCCTTATCGTCAGCGTGATGCTTTGCGCTTTGGCATTTGCAACTAATAGATTTGAAAGCGGACTGATCAGCGAAAAAGATATTATTTGGTTTGCCCTTGGTTTTCTTTTTGTGATTACTGCGGCAATCGTAATTGTTATTGTGTATATGAATAAAAAGGCAAAAAAATAATGTAAAATTTAAAAACGGCAGGCTTTTAGCCTGCCGTTTTTTATTGTATAGAACCTGATATTAACGTGTAATAACAGGATTACCCTGTTCGTCAAGAAGGGGAGTAATCCCGCCGGCGTATCCGTACGTTACAAAAAGATAATTTACGCCTGTTTCCTTATCTACAATTATAGTTTTAGTTTCCTTTGTAAATCCGTTTCCTTCGCTGTATATTTTTCAAATCTGTTTTTATTTTCCATATATATCCCTGCCGTTTTTAATATCCTAAATTCTCATTTACAATTATTATTTTAATTCTGTCTTTGTGGCGCTGTTTTGCAGATATCACATAGTTACAGCAAATTCTCTGTTCACTGCCGCAGCCGTCGCATATAAGAGGATTTTCACTGTTAAGGCTTATGCACTTGCCTGTTACTGCACAGGGAGTTTTGCAGTTAAGGCGCTTTGTGTTAAGGGGCGCACAGCACTCCTTAACTCGTGTTATTGCCTCGTTAATATCCTTAACAATCTTGTTTACACCAACTACCATAATTACCTGTTTAGGACCGTAAACTATACAGGCAACACGGTTTGAGTTGCCGTCAACATTGTAAAGCTCTCCGTTTTCCGTAACTGCATTAGACGAGCAGAAATACGTGTCACAGCCGAAGGCTCTCAAATATGACTGCCTTAACTCATCGCCCTCCAGTCCTGTTCTGTCGATAAAATCATAGTCGCCGTTTTTGATAAGGTCAAAAACATTGCATTCTTTCAGTGTTTCCGAGCCGCCGTTTGACACGCTCTCACCTTTATTAATCAGCGTTTCAATAAGTGGAACTACCTCGTCTTTTGTTTTTACAAAGTAAGGCTTAAAGCCGTTTTTCTCCAAATTTTTTATAGTTTTTTCAATATCCATTTTTATACCTCGATGTTCCAGTATTTTCTGTCAAGACAGCGGTACTGCAAAGCCTCCGCAATATGCCCTGTATCTATTATATCACTTTCCTCTAAGTCTGCAACAGTTCGCGCGATTTTGAGAATTTTATCGTACGCTCTTGCGGAAAGTCCCAATTTTTCAAAACTTGCTTTTAAGAGCATTTCTGCATCATCTGTAAGATTACAATATTCTCTCACCGCTTTTGATGTCATTTTTGCGTTGCAGGAAATGTCTGTGCCCTTAAATCTGTTTCGCTGTATCTCTCTTGCCTTGTCTACCCTTTCCTTTATTTTTTTGCTTTTTTCTTCTTCTGCTCCCTTGCCTGAAAGCTGACTGTATTCAACGGGATTTACCTCAATATGAATGTCGATTCTGTCAAGAATAGGTCCCGAAATTTTGTCAAGGTATCTTTTTCTTGCGGCGTCGGTGCATTTGCAGGGTTTTGTGGGGTGCCCGTAGTAGCCGCAGGGGCAGGGGTTCATTGCCGCCACAAGCATTACGTTTGAGGGATATGTTACAGAGCCTGAAGTCCTTGATATGTTTACAAGTCCGTCCTCAATAGGCTGTCTTAAAGCCTCCTTACAACGTCTGTCAAATTCGGGAAATTCGTCCATAAATATTACACCGTTGTGGGCAAGACTTATTTCGCCGGGACGGATAGACGCACCGCCTCCCGTCAGCGCCTGTGCCGATACGGTGTGATGGGGTGAACGAAACGGACGTTTATTTATAATTGCCTCGCCGTCGGGAATAAGCCCTGCTATTGAGTAAAGTTTTGTCGTTTCCAGCTTTTCCTCAAAACTCATATCGGGCATTATTGTGGGCAGCCTTTTTGCAAGCATTGATTTTCCTGTTCCGGGAGGGCCTATCATAATACAGTTGTGTCCTCCCGCCACGGCAACCTCCAAAGCTCTTTTAGCCTCTGCCTGTCCTTTAACATCGCAAAAGTCTATAGTAAAGTTTTCTTCTGTATCAGCAAAACTCGGACAGTAGCAGGGAGCTATCTCTTCTTCCTTTGACAAATGTTTCATAACCTCAAAAATATTCTTTACAGGCAAAACGTTAATTTTGTCAACCACACTGCCCTCAAGTCTGTTTTCAAAGGGGATAAACACTGATTTTATGCCTGCCTCTCTGGCTTTTAACAGCATAGGCAAAACACCGTTTACTTTGCGTATTTCACCGTTGAGAGACAGCTCGCCTATAAATGCAAAGCCGTCAGTATCCCCCTTTAACTGTTTGGACGCCGACAGTATTGCCACCAAAACAGGCAAATCGTAAACAGAGCCTTCTTTTTTTATGTCGGCAGGGGCAATATTTACCGTAATTCTTGATACGGGAAAGTCGAGACGACAGTTTTTAATTGAGGCTCTTACCCTTTCTCTGCTTTCCTTTACAGCGTTATCGGGCAGTCCCACCAAATCAAATCTGGGCAGTCCCTGGCTTATGTCACATTCTACTGTTACACAGTAGCAGTCCAAACCTGAAATACCAAGACTTAATACTTTTGAAAACATATAATCACCAATTTGATTATATCAGTTAATGTCATTATTGACAACAGATTTTAATAGGATTAAAATAGGCATATAATATAAAGGCCATAGCAGTATAAATTTTTTGGGAGTGTTTATTAATGGATATTAACGCAAATTACGAAAAATGGTTAGAAAAAGCTACTATTGACCCGGACCTTATCAAAGAGCTTGAGGAAATTAAGGGTAAGGACGACGAAATACTTGACAGATTTTACCGTTGTTTAGAGTTCGGAACGGCAGGACTGCGCGGAGTAATAGGCGCAGGCACTAACAGAATGAATTATTATACTGTTTGCCAGGCTACACAAGGACTTGCAGATTTTCTTAACAAGCATTTTGAAAATCCGTCTGTTGCTATAGGATATGACTCACGAATTAAATCGGATTATTTTTCAATCGAGGCGGCAAAGGTGCTGGCGGCAAACGGCGTAAAAGTTTATATTTACAAGGAGCTGGAGCCTACCCCCTGTCTTTCCTTTGCAATTAGATATTTCAAAACGTCAAGCGGTATTATTCTTACTGCTTCTCATAACCCTGCAAAGTATAACGGCTATAAGTGCTATAACTCAAACGGCTATCAGATGACAGACGAAGAGGCGGCAGAAACCTATGAGTTTATCAAAAAGGTAGACTATTTTGACGGTATTAAGACTATGGATTTTGATAAGGCTGTCAGCGACGGTCTTATTGAATATATGGGCGATGAGGTTATAGACGCTTTTCTTGATGAGGTAATCAAGCAGTGCGTAAATCCCGAAGTTGTTAAAAATGCAGGATTAAAGGTAATCTATACTCCCCTTAACGGCACAGGAAATAAACCTGTAAGAAAAATTCTTGATAAAATAGGTGTTAAGGACGTATACGTTGTGCCTGAACAGGAAAATCCCGACGGCAATTTTCCAACCTGTCCTTTCCCTAATCCCGAAATCAAGCAGGCGTTTGAACTTGCTCTTGAAATGGCAAAGGATATTCAGCCTGACCTTTTGCTTGCTACCGACCCGGACTGTGACCGTGTTGGTATCGCTGTTCAGGACGGTAATGGCGGTTACAAGCTTATGAGCGGCAACGAGGTGGGAGCAATGCTTCTTAACTATCTCCTTTCACAGAAAAAGGAGAAGGGTACTCTTTCTCAAAGTGCCGTTGCAGTTAAGTCGTTTGTTTCAACCGACTTGGCGGAGGTTATTGCAAAAAAATACAACTGTACCTTTAAAAATCTTCTTACAGGCTTTAAGTATATCGGCGAGCTGATTACTCAGCTTGAGGCACAGGGCAGAGCAGATGACTTTGTAATGGGCTTTGAGGAGAGCTACGGCTATCTTGCAGGTACTCACGCAAGGGATAAGGACGCTGTAGTTGCATCAATGCTTATTTGCGAAATGGCTGCGTTTTATAAGGCACAGGGCAAAAGTCTTGCCGAAGTTATGGACGGCCTTTACGACGAGTTCGGTTACTACCTTAATACTGTTTCAAGCTACACCTTTGAGGGTGCGGCAGGTATGGAAAAAATGGCGGGCATTATGGACGGTTTAAGAGCAAATCCTCCAAAATCCTTTGCAGGAATGGATATTACGGTTGTTGACGATTATAAAACGTCTGTGTCAACAAAAATTGCCGACGGCAGTACTTCTGTAATCGAACTGCCTAAATCAAACGTACTCGCCTATACTCTTACCGACGGAAATAAGATTATTGTTCGTCCGTCAGGCACAGAGCCGAAAATCAAAGCTTATATTACCGCAATCGGCGAAACTAAAGATGCTGCACAGGCTATTGCCGACAAGCTTCTTGCCGATGCTGATGAAATTATGAAATAAGGAGTACCAAATGAACAGGAAGTTTGTAAAAATAACGGCAATCGTCCTTGCGGCGCTGATGGCAGTCAGCGGTCTGGGCGTTGGCTTTTCCGTATTTTTCAATTAAATCTTTAACTGGGGATAAATATTTTTATTCTATTGCACAACATCAAGAGAAGCACGGCATTTGCCGTGCTTCTCTTTGTTTTAAGGCATATCCACGCATCGTGGATATATTCTCAAAAGGGTGCATTGCCTTTTTTCAGCCTATCTGTTACAATTCACTTGTGAGGAGTGATTAAGATGAACCCCAAACAGACAGGCAGTATTATTGCGCAAAAAAGAAAAGAGCTGGGGCTGAACCAGACTCAGCTTGCAGAGATTTTAAACGTCAGCAACAGAACCGTTTCAAAATGGGAAAACGGCGACGGCTTCCCCGATATAACACTATTACCTGAAATTTCAAAAACTCTTGGCATTTCAATCGACTTTCTGCTGACAGGCGAGGACAGACGGACAAAAGAAACTGAGGAAAACGAAAAACCTAAAAGCGTATATACAAGTAAAAATATTTTTAAATTTCTTTATGTTATCGCTCTTTTTCTTGCGGCTTTCAGCGCCCTTTTAGGCGGGATAACCGAGCTGTACTGTATATGGGCGTTTCCTGTTTTGTTTTACACCCACTGGGAGATTATGTTTGCCGCCGTCTCTCTTGTTACTACTGTGCTTGGGCTTTTGGCATTTATTTTAGGTGCTGTAAGACTTAATATGGAATATTCAAAAAAAGAAATAATAATTTATCTTCGAAAAAAAGCGGCTGTTCTTTTAAGCTTGTTTGCCGTATTTCCTTTAACCTTTTTGGCAAGAATTATTGACCATTCCCGATGGGGATATTTTACACCCTACATAATGGCAGTTATAATTATTGTTTTAATCCTTTTAGGCTCAAGGATATATAAAAAAACAGGAGAGAAAAAATGAAAAAATGTTCTTCAGCATTACTGATAATGCTTCGCGTGGCAATGGTGATTGTGGGCGCATACTATTTTTATATGTTTGTGTCGCCGATATTCGGCATAATTTTTAATATAGGCAGCGTACTTGGCGCGTTTCTTTCTGCTGTGCTGATTATTTTGGGACTGTTTTTAAACAAGATAGCCGCTCTTTTAAAAAAGTGCTTTAAAAACAAGCCCCTTAAAATCATATTAATTACATTAATAGCAGGATTTTGCATTTGCGTAGTTTTGATTCTTTCAGCAGTTTTCAGTATCACTCTTTCAGACGATACGAAAACCGATAATCAGCAAACCGTTATTGTTTTAGGCTGTTCTGTTCGGGGAGATACTCCCAGCGTTACGCTGAATTCAAGAATTAACTCCGCTTATGATTATCTTGAGGCAAATCCTCAAAGTGTTGCGGTACTTTCGGGAGGGCAGGGACCTGATGAAAATATCAGCGAGGCACAGTGTATGTTTAATGTGCTGACTGAAAAAGGTATTGACCCTGAAAGGCTTTATCTTGAGGACAAAAGCGTAAACACAAATACAAATATTGAAAATTCAAAAAAGGTTATTGAGGAAAACGGATTAAGCAAAAACGTTGCCGTTGCCAGCAGCGATTATCACCTTAAAAGAGCAGTGATGATTTGTGAAAAAAGCGGCTTTGAAAACGTGGGCAGAATAAGCGCCCCCTCAACATATATTGATAAGCCTACATTTTATTTAAGAGAGGCATTGGGAGTTTTAAAGGAATTGATAGTAAGATGAAAATAATAGGAAAAATTTATACCGATATGCCTGACAAGTTTGGCATACCAAGACAAAGCGGGCTTGTGAAAGAGCTTACGGGAAAGATAATATTTGAACCTGAATATTCCGTTAAAGAAGCGTTTGAGGGGATAGAGGACTTTTCTCATCTGTGGATATTGTGGCAGTTCAGCGAAAATATAAGAGATGAGTTTTCCCCCACCGTTCGTCCGCCCCGACTAAACGGCAATACAAGAAAAGGGGTTTTTGCCACCCGTTCACCTTTTCGCCCCAATCCCATAGGTCTTTCCTGCGTTAAGCTTGAAAAGGTGGAGTATACTAAAAATCACGGCACGGTTCTTTATGTCAGCGGTGTGGATATGAAAAACGAAACCCCTGTTTACGATATAAAGCCTTATATTTCTTACTGCGACTGTATAAATGACGCTGTTTCAGGCTTTGCAGATGATTGCAAGGATTACTCTTTAGAAGTGGTTTTTGACAGCAATCTTCTTTGCCGTATTCCCAAAGACAAAAGGCAGGGGATTATGGGTATTTTAAGTCAGGACCCACGCCCCGCATACCAAAATCAGCCTGACAGGATTTACGGCGTGCGTTATTTGGATTATGACGTAAAATTTAAGGTGAACGGCGGTGTCCTTACCGTAACAGATGTCATTAGAATTTAGTCTGTCAGCTCATTATAAACATTATAAATAAAGGGTACAGTCAGTTGACTGTACCCTTTAAATTTTACTTTATTAAAGTGATTTTATTCTGAATACTCTTACACCGTGCTTTGCAACTGATACCGAAAGAGTTGTAAGGTTGGCTCTTTCATCGTCCCAAAGCTCGTGAAGCTCGTATTCTTCAGATTTTCTCATAAGCAGGTAAGCGTCGTCAGCAAGGTCGCTTATGTTAAGTCTGACGTTTTTGACAGAGCCTGTTCTGTTAAACAGACAAAGAGCAACGTCGCCGTTTAAAAGCGGTCTTGCCAAAACGTCTACGCCGGAAATCTTTTTAATCATTTTTGCAGGTTTGCCAAGAGGATCCTGGTCAACTGCAATAAGGTGTTTGTTTGTAACTATTTTAAGCACGCTGTTGCCTTCAACTGCATTGCCGTTTCCGTCAACAAATTTTCTTATATCGTTTCCAAGCATAAGGGGAGATGCCATCATACACCATAAGCTGAAATGAGATTTGTTTTCATCCTCGGTGAGTTTGCCGTTTCCTACCTCAAGCATATCGGGGTCGTTCCAAGCGCCTGCGCCGGCGTGTTTATAAAGCTTAATTGTCTTATCGTATATATGAACAATGCTAAACCATTTTGGGAATATGTCGTGGGTAGTGCGCCACATATTGCCTGCTTTTGCGCCCCATTCCCAAGGTTTTGCAGTACCCCATTCGCAGATAGAGAACACAATGGGTTTTTCCTCTGTGTGAGTAAACTTTGCCCAGTCGGCAGTAGCTGATTTTAACGCTCTTCCCATTCTTCTGTACTGTATGTAAGATGAGTCAGCAAGAGTTACAACAGGATTTTGAATTGTAATAAGGTTTTCGCCGTCTTTGAGGTGAACAATAATTTGCGCCCTTCCTGTGTCGCTGAAACCTTTTGTCTTCGGGAAGAATACCTCGTGAAGCTCTCCGTTTACAATTACCTGCATATATTGCTGATGAAAACAGGGAGCCTTGCGGTAAACTGCTGTGAGAGCGTATTTACCGCCGGGCAGGTCATTAAGCTTAAATGAAGCTGTACCTGCTCCGTGACCGATAAACCCGATTGCCTTGCCGCTTTGAAGGTCGGCAAATTTAACTATTTTTGCTCTGCCTGTAAATTCGGCGTCTTCAGGTTTAAGCACTTCGTTAGTGGAGAATGTTTCGCCGTCAATGCAGTTTATTTCGATTCTTTCAATAGCGGGACAGTCACCGCTGATCTTTTTACTGTGGCAAAAATCGTATTTAAAAAATTCGCATCCCCAAGAGGCGAGAGTTCTTGCGTCCAAATCTTCATTGCCCAGTGATGCGGGCAAGTCCTCACAAGTGAGGGTACCGTTTGAAGAATAAAGACCAACCTTGAGTCCCAGCTCGTTGATTTCTTTTATAAGATTCGGAATACCGTTTTTGAAGGTTTTTAAATCTCCCTGCAATTTTCCGTCGCTGTCACGCATTGAGCTTTGCCAGCAGTCGTCAATGTTAACGTACTGATAGCCTGCGTCTGCAAGACCACTGTTTTTCATTGCCTTTGCTGTTTCTAAAATAAGCTCCTCGTCAATGTGATTTCTAAAGGTGTTCCAGCTTGACCAGCCCATAGGCGGAGTTTTTGCAACATCTGCGTTTATCGGCTCATCTTCGCTTATATCCATAGTCAGTTTTCTTGGTATAGTAATTGTTTTGATGGCGCAAAGGGGGCATTTGCCGTTTGCTTTCATAGTTAAAAACCAAGATACAAAAAGCACGATAAGAATTATTAAAATAGTTGCAAGCACGATTAAAAAAATGGTCACATCAATCCAACCTCCTCTAAAAACTCCAGCTCGTCACGGGCAAGCTCCATTGTTTTTTTGTCGTCAATATTTTTTATGTTTGTATACATTTGTTTTCTTCGGTTTTTAAAGTTGTAGAAAAATCTGTAAATCCAGGCCACAGGAACAAGCCATCTGCGCCCGTTAATAAACTTAATGTACGGGAGCTTTTTTAGATTGTCATAAGAGGGAAACGCCAGTTTTAATTTAAGCTTCAGCGGCGTTGAATTTTTACCTTTTTTGATAGCGTCTAATGTTTTAAGTCTGGATACCGTCTGGGCGTCGCTGTTAAATGAGTTCGTAAAAGCTCCGCAGCTTATAAAGCTGTCATAAACTTTGCTGCTTACCTGAACATACTTTTCACCAACTCCAAACCAGTCGCGGCACACAGATAACAAAATTTTGCCGAATTTTTCAAGATTTGATTTTTCCAGTATTTCAAAGACCTGCTGAATGTTTATGCTTTTTTCTTTGAGCATAAACGCAATGTCAAGAATAAGTCGTATTCCTGCGCCGTAATTTCTGAAATGCTTTGCTGTGTGGGCAATAAGGTAGGCAAGGTGATAATTGTCATCAAATCTGCCTTCGTTTTCCGTGAAAACTGCCCTTTCAAATGCATCGTCAAAAGACTTGCAGTATTTTTCGTCGAGTTTTCTGTGAACCTCTATGACGATTCCGTCCCTTTTATATGTATCAACGAAAGCATAGGTGTTTTCATAAAGCACGTCAATTTTTTTCAAGGCTGATTTTAATCTTTTTTCATCAGATTGATGGATTAAAATATCAATGTCGCCCATAGTTCTGCTTTCAGGCACAGGATAAATGTCTTTTAACACAATGCCCTTAAAAGCAACAAACGGCACAGCTTCATTTTTCAGGCATTCTTTTATATCGTTGAAAGTAGAAGACTGCTTTTCATAGATTAGGACAAGATCCAAAAATCTGTCAAGAAAAAGCGCCTGTACTTGTTCAGGCACCTTATCCTTGTTGTCGTTGAAAACGCAGTGACATACGCTTGTTAAATTGTGATTTTTTGTTAAAATGTAAAAGCTGTTCCAGTCGATTTCGCCGGGAATTTCCAGCCTTCTGCCGTCAAAGTATGAACGGCAGACGCTTAACAGCAATTTTTCTTCGTTATTCATCAGCCTAATACAGCCTCTCCTACAATAAGACTAAGAACAGTCATAATGAGTCCTGCGATAAATACGCCAAGGGAAATAACTACAAAGCTCTTTTTCTTATCCAAATGAAGCAGCGAAGCAAGCAGTGCGCCTGTCCAGCCGCCTGTTCCCGGTAAAGGAATAGCTACAAAGATAAGCAGTCCCCAAATACCGTATTTGTCGATTTTATCTCTTTTTTTCAAAGTTCTGTCTTCAAGCCAAAATACGATGTTCTTTAAAACGGGTATTTTTTTGAAAACTTCAAATATCCAGTTAATTAAAAGAAGGATGAAGGGAATAGGAAGAATGTTGCCCAAAAAGCTGATAATAAATCCTGTGAATGTGTCCATTTCAAGAAGAACTATCGCTGTAAACATACCCAATCTGCACTCCAGCACGGGACATGCTGAAATGAGAAAAACTACAAGCCAGTCGGGTATTCCGTGGGCGGTCAAAAATTCCTGAATTGTACGGCAAAGATCCTGCATCATAAAAATAATCTCCTTAATTGTTAATTGTTACACTATTATTGTTTTTTATGTTGTTTTGTTGATTGTCGTATTTTTTATTATTGTTGCTTTTTTTATTGTTATTCCTGTTTTTGTTTTTGTAGAACTGCTGTTTTTGTTTTCTCTTTTCTTCAAGCTCTTTTTGCTTTTTAATGTAGCTTTTGTTTTTCTTGTAGTCGTTAAGATGATGGTCGGCAGGAAGTATTCCTCTGTTAATAAGGAATCTGTTTGCCTTCATCAAAATTATTTTGTCGTTTTCAAAGTTAAGATGGTGAAGCGCTTTGAAATAAGGAAGCCAGATATAGCTTTCAATTTCAGATTTCTGAATTTTAGTTTCCTTATCGTCGGTAGTTCCTACGAAGATAGAAACCTTTTTGTCAATCTTATCCCTTATTTTGTACTTTGAAACGGCTTCAAAACCAAGCTGTATTTTTACGTGGATACCTGTTTCCTCCAGCACCTCACGTCTTGCAGCGTCGGCACGTGTTTCTCCCTTTTCAAGATGTCCTTTGGGAAATCCCCAGTTGTTTGAACGCTTATTTTTGATAAGAAGAAAATGAATGCTGCCTCTAATGTTGCGGTAAACGATTGCACCGCTGCTGCTTTCAAAAAGGCAGGTAAGTTTATAATCTTTGTAGTTGTGCTCTAAATCCAAAGCCTCAATTATGTCAAGATTGATGTAACGGGTGCTTTTTGGAGCCATTACCCAAATTCTCTTTTTATCAGCGTCTTTTTTGTCTGTTTCCAGTACAGCAATTATCCTACCGTCAAAATTACTTACAGCGTGGTCAATCCCCATAATATATACGTATTCTGTTTGGGGAGTATCATAAATAGTTGCAAAATTCAAAGGGTAGGTAAATCCTGCTTCATCAGTGCTGCCCAGCGTTTTAACAACGTGAGCCCTGACGCATTGTCCAAGCATTATATCACCACCAAATTAAGTACATATAGATTTATTATATATAATTCGATAGCATAATACAAGCATTATTTACATATTTTGCATAATTTGTTAGACGAAAGGTAAAATAAAAGTCGATTTTATCTTAATCAGTGTACCAATAGTTTAAATCTACATATTTACTGCCCACTGCATCGCTTTCTCCCGTTTTAGAATACTGCCATATTGTGTAGTCAATATCGTATGTGACATTTTCATTGTAGTCCGCAACCCAGATAATCGCACTGTCGTCAAGCAGATGACTGCTTATTTCGTGTTCCAGCATATAGGATGATGCGTAAATGCCATAGGAATAATCTTCTTTTTTCACCGTTTTGAAAAATG
>CALWVQ010000073.1 GCA_944385025.1 uncultured Eubacterium sp. | reverse complement strand
AATGAATAGTTTGAAAGTTCAAGAATGTCATCGTCGTATTTAACTGACGCTAAAATTCCCCAAAGCGAAATTTCGTCCTCAAGATTCAAGGTTACATCAAATGATTTTCCTTTGTTCAAAACTACTTCCTGCGGGCTCATTGTTACAGATGAAACAACCGAACTGTCTGTCGAGTTAATAACTTTAACATCTGATGAGTTTTTGTTATCTTCGTTAACATCTTCAGTGCCGGTTGTCAAAACAGTTGTTAAATTAGCCGGGGCACTAAAGGCTGTTAATGAGGAAGTATCAAGCTGAAGTTTATAATTATTCATATTTGAACTGCTCTTCATACCATCAAGTATATTTCCGCCGTTTCCGCTTTCATCAATAAAGTAAACATCAAACCCGGTATCAAAATCGTTGTAATTGTCAGAACCTGTTGCCTCAATACCAAAAGCATAGTCACCTGTTCCGTGACCGTACTTACTTAAATCAAATTCACCAGTACTATTACTGTCAAGCTGTGAAAAAGTAGGATACAAGTCATCAACTAAATGATACCACTTAACAATATATTTAACAGTTGGGTAATTTTTGGTAACAAATTCATCTATTTTCATTGTAACTTTCCAATTACTAACATCAATAGAAGGCTCATACTTTCTTGGATCAATTTTTTTAATTGATATTACTGCTTTAGCACCGTTAGCATCTAAATCAAATGCCAAATACTCATTATCAGCTGCTCTTGAAATATTTACAAGATATCCGCCTGCATTTTTCGGCAGGTCTGTTGTCCATTCAGAGCCTGTTTTCTCCCAAAGGTAAGAAACCTCAAAATCTTCCTCTGTCAAATTTCCGTTAGGGTCATTAACGGTAAACTTTACAGCGTGACCTTCTGAATCAGGGTCATAGTCATATGTTTGATTTTCAATAGGTTCAAATGTAAACCAGCTTTCGTCAATGGTAATTTTATTTTCCCAATGAGCATAAAGGGTTTGATTTTCAGTTAAATTGAAAACAGTGTTTTCTGTTACCTGAGTGCCTCCGTTTTGCTGTGTAAACCATCCCATAAAACGAAGGTTATCATTTGTAAGTACAGGAAGAGTGCCGTATGTACTGCCATAGGCTATTGTTATATCAGGAGGATTTGCACCGTTTACAGCATTAAAGCTTACTGTATAATTATTGGCATTCCACTTTGCATAAAGTGTTAAATCGCTGTTTCCCATACGGGCACCTTCAAAATTGTATGGCTGGGTTAGACTGCTGTCTGAATACCAACCGGCAAAGGTATAACCGGTACGAACCGGGTCAGTAGGACGATAAATCAAATTACCCTCAGGATAATTTTGTGATTTTATCTGATTACCGCCGTTTGTATTAAAATTAATTGTATGAATTTTTTCAGGCTCGGTAACAGCCTTACAAAGCACAGTATAAGTTACTGAATTTTCTGACGGTGCAGGAGTAGGAGAAATTTCATAACTTACTGTTGAGGTGTCCAAAATTTCATCTATATTTTCAAGATAAGGAGTTGTTCCCTTTTTAAACGGAACCTTAACATCTTCAATTTCACCTATGCCTACAAACTTATAAGTAGCTGTTAGAGTATTATCAACATAGTTTGCCTCAAACACGGCATTATCTCCGTATTTTTCTGCAAATGTCATATTGGCAGTAACATTTGATACAGTTTCTCCGTTTTCATCGGTTAAGCCGCTGAATGTAGTAAACTCCATACTGTTAAGGTTATTTGTACCCGTATTTTCAAGATTTGAAAAATCAAATGTTTCTCCGTATTTTACAGAATATGTACGAGTCTCCAAATTGCCGTCGGCATTTTGAACATTTTTAACTGTTACTGTATATGTTTTCGGAGTAACTTCAAAATGCCATGTTTTATCGATTGTAAGAGTTTGATTGTCAGTTTCTTCCTGATAACCGTCTATGCTTTCATACTTAAGGTTTCCTGAAGCAGTTTCGTAATCATAATAATTGATCAGCTCTAATATTTCATCTTCGTCAGGAAGATCAACTGTTTCGATTCTGCTGTATCGACTGTTCCAAACTGATGTGTATCCGTCAGTAATATTACCTACATCCACAACAGCTGTAAACTTTTCGTTCAACTCGGATTCCGTCATATTAGTCCAAATTACAGGAACAGTAATATCAATGTCGTATTTGCTGAAAGCAAGTTTACTTGACTTCCACACAATACGCATATCGCATTTCAAATAACGTACTCCGTCAGGCTGATTAACTACAATTTTACCGCTCTTGTCCCAGCTAAAGTTGGAATCATTGAAAGTAACTATAAATCTGTCATAAGGATAAATTTTTTGAGTGATATCTCCATTAACCAAATTCATAGTCTTCATTTTAAGATAAATGTTAGGTATTGTCATTGTAATACCGTTTGTACTGTTATTATCGTCATCTCTGATATACAGTACATCATTATTGTCTTCACTCAAGGCAAAATCGTATGCGTTTTGAGTCTCTCCACTTGTAAAGAACGGCGTTTCTTTGTCATAAAGTGTAGGCTCATATTTTAGTATACCGTCAAGAACCTGCGCTTTAAATTTAACCGTTACATACCAACCCGCTTCCACATACAGAGAACCCATCATTTCTTCTGTTTCATTCCACTGAGTAGAACCTATGGGGCGTAATTTTTCATAGTAATAAATAAAGTAACCGTAAAGTTTTAAATAAATTCCTACTTCCAAATTAGCTCCTATGCTGGCAATACGAGTAGAAATCAGACCTAAATCTACGTCTATCTTAGCACCGATTTTAACTCCCAATGCACCCATAACATAGAACTGGAAACCGAATCTTTCGTCAATTAAATCAATTTCGCTTGAGCCTGATTCCAAATCCATAATATGAATCCAAAAGCTGTATCTCTTGCCTATTTGGTATTCCATATCTGCACCAATGGCAATATTAACGTTTGCTCTGCCAACAACGCCAAGTCTAACCTTAACAGCAATAACTTTTATATGGAATTCGTGTTCAAATATTTTGGCGTTAAATAACTCAACCCAGTCACATTCCTGATTAAGCATTTCCTGATATCGCTGCATTAAGTTATCAAGCCCTGTTTTTGCTTCTTTTTGGTCTTCAGAAGAGAATATTTCATCAAAAGCATCACTTATGTCTTCTGATTTCAGGCTCTCTTCTATTTCTTCAACGCTATAATTTACACCGTCAACAGTAACAGAAGGCAGCATATCTTTATAATTTTCAATTTGTTCCTGAACTGCATCTACTCCTTCCTGTCCTCTGGCAATCATTTTCTTTGCCTTTGCAGAAAGTTTGTTAATATCTCTGACTAATTGCCTCATTTCAGGAGAAGCGTTTGGACCTGTTACAGTTTCTGATAATTTCTTCCATTTAGCTTTAGATAATTCATCTTCTAAAGTGTAGACTTTTGCACTTACTGACATGCCTGTATAGTCTTGAACATCTACTGAAACAGTTACATCAAGATCCTCAAGAACAGGAATGAATAAGTACCATTTCCATCTGTCTTCTACACTTGCGTCTATTCCAAGAGCCACTTCTTGCTCAAGGCTTGCACTTAATTCAAGCTGAACGGTACTGATTTTTTCGCTGGCATTTCTTTTTTCAGCACGCATTGTAACGCCTATTTCAAGCTCAACGCCAACGCCGTTTTTAAATCTATTGCCACCTATAATAGGATTAACGTCAACAACAGGAGTATCGCTGGTAAATCGAACACGTGAACCACCACCGGCAGCAAGCAAAGCTGCGTTTGAACTCATCATATTGATTTCGTCCTGTGTGATGCCTATATCCTTGAGTCTTTGCTGAACATCATCAGTCTGTACCGCAGCGTCTACCATTCTTTCGGCTGCCTCCTCGGCAAATCCGCTTTCTTCTATCTGAGTCTTTACGTTATGAACGATTTGCTGCTGAGTTTTTTCATCGATATACTCGCTTGCATCTACATCCTGAGACACAAACATTCCCATAAAATCTTCAATATAATCCTTGCTTACAATTTTATAGGAAACCGTATCGCCTGATACAGCAGTTATCTGTCCGTATGCAGCGGGACTGTTTTCAGTTAAATTTGAAAAATCATCAGTATAAAATACGATAAAATCATCTACTGCAAAAGCAGGTGCTTCTGTTTCGCCAAGCATTGAGCGTGCATATGCGTCATAATCGTTTTTGTTTACTGTACCGTCATCTTTAGGAAGCTGTGCAACCTGATATGTAATAGTATCAGGCATAACAAGAACCTCTTCAGCGTCCTCTTCATTTAAGCTTTCAAACTGATATGTATTACCGTTTACTGCTGTAATACGTATATACGCAATGGCATCGTCGTCATAGATTTCTTTAGTATAGTCTCTGTCATTGGGGTTTGTTTTTTCATAAATACAAACAACATCGTCTTTTTCAAGCTTTTGGTGAGACATGGTGAAACTTCCCGTAATGTCATCATTGCTGTCGTCATTACTTAACAGTGAAGATTCCAAAACATCATAAGTTTCTCCGTTGACAGTATATTTCATTTCCTCAGTATCTTTGATAAAGATCATATTTGAATTATACTGAATATTGTCCTCTTCTTCTTTTTCAATAATAAAATATGCTGTGCGGTACATTTTTTCTTTGCCGACGAAATAAAGCCCGTCATTCAGTGAAAGCTCATAAGTACCGCCGGGCATAAAGCCATCGGGAGCATATACGGTAAATGTGCCGTCTTCGTTATCTTTAACCTCTACTGTTACAGGGTCAGAACCGTCTTTAGCCAAAACTGTTATATTTTCTTTTACTTGTTCAGCTTGGGTATAATCTCCCTCTAAATCAAAGGATACATCTGTTTTTTGATTATCAAGACTAAAAGAAGTAAGATTTAAAAGCTCATTTGACTCAACAGGCTCATAAACAGCAGTCAAAGTCATATCACAGCTTATAACTTCGCTTAACTGATAATATGCATTTCCGTCTTCCTTTGCCCAGTTTACAAAAATGTAATCGTCCTTGGAAGGATTAGGAATGTTACCCCTATAAACATAACCCTCGCCTGCCTGAATAGGTTCTATTTCCTCTGCGCCGTTAGTTTCAAAGGTCAGAGTATAAAGGGTAGGCGTAAGGCTGTCAATATTACCTACAAGGTAATCCTTTACCATCTGAATATCAATGTCATCAATTACACCGTCGGCATTGACATCTGCCTCTTTAAACAGGATACTGTTTTTTGCATCTTCATCTTCTTGCGTATATCTTTGCATAAGATTTACGTCAAGCAATTCGACCTTGCCGTTTCCGTCTGCGTCGCCGTAAAGAGTATTGTCCTGCGCAAAAGCAGTAATAACATTAATCGGGACTGCAGAAAGTAAAATACTAAAAGTTAGTATTAAACTTATTAGTCTTTTTCTCATTTTTATTCCTCCTTAATATTTTAGCTGACGGTAATCACATATTTGATTACATAAAAACTATTTCTTAATAATAATAATAACAAAAAAAATCGACCTTGACATCAGCCGTTTAAGTACAAAAAACGGGTAGTATCAAAGTCGATTTACTGTATTATTTAGTTATTTAAGCATATATTTCTTTAGTTCTCTGCGCTGTCGTATTCCGAGCTTTTGAAGGGCATTTGAAATATGGTGCTTAACTGTATTTAACGATATGTTCATGTGCTCTGCAATTTCCTGATTTGTCCATCCTCTTGCAGCCAGCATCGCGGCAGCAAATTCTGTTGTAGTTAAATCATCTGCCACATCGTGTCCTGTAACAGGATTATGTACCTTTCGCCATCCTGCTGAAAAGCGATAAGTTATCGCAATTATTCTTTTAAAATCTTCAGGCCAAGCAGGTTTTATAACTGCCTCAAGCATTCCGCCGAGAAGTCCGTGATGTTCTCCAAATCCCTCTATCAAATCGTCGGGACGGGCAAGTTCCCACGCCGAAAGCAAATGCTTTTTTGCCTTTTCCTTTTGTTTTAAACTCATATATCCCATAACGGCAACTAAATGAAGATAAATTGCAGAAATAGGATATTTGCTTGCGCCCATATTCAACGTCGCTTCTACTATTCCCACACTTTTACCGTACTCCTCTTTCAGATACAGATAATGGGCGGAAACATAAAGTGTAAACGCTCTCAGCCCCTCTGGCAGAAGGGGAAAAATTTCTTCAACAGCAGGCATTTTATCAGGTAAAGGAAGATGCAACAGCACAGATGACGCAAACACTACAAATCCCTCTATTGCGCGAATGTGAGGCGATTTTTCAGCATTTGTTTCAAGAGTATTCTTGATTTCACCTAAAGCATATTTGGCACATTTTATATTGCCCACTGACAAATTTGCATAAGCGTAAATCCAGCAAGCAGAGAAACGATACGCCGAATCCTCGCAGGTTAAATAAAGTTCTGCTTCCCTTATTGCCTTTTCGGGATTACCGCTGAAATAATGGTATTCCGCCATTGCAATATTCTTTTTTGCCCCGTCTTCAAGAGTGTTAATATACTCTACACAATGACCCGGCTTGAAAGGCGTGTTCAGTAATGGCATAAATCCTGAAAAATCTGCTGTATGTATATCATCATCTTTTTCGATTTTTTCAGACTTTCTCGGGTCATCAGGCTTGGCGCTGTCATAGGGGATTACCCAAGACCTTCCCAACTTTCTTGCTCCGATTATTCTTCCTGTCGAACAATATTTTTGAACAAGTCTTTCAGATATGTTCCATTTTTTTGCTGCGTCGTGTACTGTTATGTATTCCATATAAATCTCCGTATACCGAAATCAAACTGTTCGTTATTGCGTACACTTACATTATATTAGCTTTAAAAAAATTTTGCAAGAATGCAAAACGAACAAAATTTTATCACCCTCTTTACTTTATATTTGTGTGAAAAGCATATCCGCCTTATAGTCTAAGTATAGCATTAACAGGTGCCATTGCCGCCCCCATATTATTAGCGTCCGTTACACCCAAATCGGTGATTGACCCAATGTGAACTGCTTTTATCTTTATACCGTTTCCCTGACTTTCCACAACACAGCTGCCTGCTCCGGTTACTGTCCACTGTGAACATCCCGGACGCTGACCGCCGTATTCCAAGGGAAAGCGAAACTGCCTTTCACTGGAGCAAAAATGGCTTGATGTTCCGGCAACAATACAGTCAGCACCTGCACTGATAAGCATTGAACCTACCGACAGGGACAGAGCCATTGTGGAACAGGCGCCGTACATTCCGATTGACGCAATCTCCAAATCTTTGATGGCAAAAGCAGAACCCATACACTGATCAAGCAAATCACCGCTTAAAACAAAATTCACTTCAGAAGGACTTTTCTCGGCGCTTGACAACGCTCTGATTATTGCATCGTGAAGCATTGCAGACTCCGCAAGTTCATATGACTGCTGACCCAAAGTTGTATCCTCAAATATAGCGTCAAAATCCTGTGCAAGCGGTCCCTGCCCCTCTTTCTTACCAACAACACCTGCGTGACCTGTTATGATAGGCGGCTTTTCAAAAAATACCGTTTTATTTTTTATGCGCATAAAAAAACACCTCAGTTATATTTTAACCAAGGTGTTTTTAAATATTGATTTAATTTTGTCTGTAAAGCATTGCATATCTTTTTGGCGGAAGAGAAACGTAGCCGTTTTGACAATTAAAGTCAAAATAACTGTATGAATTATTCCACTGCTCGCCGACAAAAATTTTTTCTTCTGCATTACCGTTATTAACAACAACAAGAAGACTGTCGCTTTCTCCTAAACGCTCATAGGCTATTGCATAATCGCTTGAATAAACAGGAATAAATTCGCCCTCTTTAAGCGCTTTAGTACCACGTCTGATTTGTCCAAGCCGCCTGTACCATTTTAAAAGCTCTTTGTTTTGATGATCCCACTCCATACAAGTTCGGTTAAACGGGTCTTTCATTCCCTGCATACCTATTTCGTCGCCGTAATATATTGACGGAACTCCGGGCAAGGTAAACTGGATAAGCGAAGCCATCTTCATCATTGATAAGCCTTTCAAATAATCGTACGCATCAAGCCTGTTATTCTGGTGCTGCCACAATCTGCTTTTTCCGTTGCAGTCAGGTCCTGCAAGTCTTGTTATAGCTCTTTCTGTATCGTGAGTACCTATATGATTCATAAGCACGTTTAAAGCTTGAGGAGGATACGTTTCTACAACAGACATTATACTGTCAAAAAAACTTGCACCGTTTCCAAAACGCACAAAATTTAAAATAGCATTATCAAAAGGATAATTCATAACCGAATCAAGTTCTTCGCCTAAAAGATACTTTCTTCTTTGCCCGTAGGCAAACTTATTAGTTGCGTTTTCCCAAACCTCTCCGATAATAAGGGCATTCTCGTTTTCATCTTTAACTGCTTTTCTTAAATCGTCAAGAAAGATGTCCGGCAGTTCGTCGGCAACGTCAAGACGCCAGCCTGAAATTCCGCACCTTAACCACTTACGTAAAATGCCGTCTTTACCGCAGATATAATTTCTGTAACTCTCGTCTTCTTCGATAACCTCAGGTAAAAGACCGATACCCCACCAAGCGTGATATTTATCAGGATAACGGATAAATTTGTACCAACTGAAGTAAGGACTTTCCTTGCTGTTATATGCCCCTACTGTATTATATCTGCCGTACTTGTTAAAATACTTGCTGTCACAGCCCGTATGGCTGAAAACACCGTCGAGAATTATAGAGATATTATACTTTTCCTTTGCAGTTTTACAAAGGCTTTTAAGGTCGTCCTCAGTTCCTAACAGACTGTCAATCTTTTCATAGTCCGCTGTATCATACCTATGATTTGAATGAGCCTCAAATATCGGATTAAGATAAATACAGTTTACACCGAGCTGGGAAATATAGTAAAGCTTTTCCTCAATTCCTTTTAAATCCCCGCCGAAATAATCGTTATTCCAGTGGCCTTTCATCTGCTCCTCACTCCAGTAAGGCTCATCGCCCCACTGACGCAAAACTCTCGTTTTTGGAACATTCTTTTTCTCCTGACCTGAATTATAAAACCTGTCGGGAAAAATCTGATATATTATGCCGCCCTTGATAAAATCGGGAGTTACAAAATTTTTGTCATAAACAGTCTGTTGAAATTCGCCGCCGTTTGCGTTGAGCTCTCCCACGCCTCTGCCTGAATTTCTAACGTAACTTTTGCCCCACGGCGTATCAAGCTCAAAATGATAAAAATACAAACCTGCTGTGGTAGCGCTGAAATGAAGCTCCCAGTATTCGTGATAGTCGCCGCACATTCCAGCCCAAAACATACCGTAGTATGCCGTGCTTTCCCCGTCTCCCTCTTTTTTTATTGCAAGAGTGGCACAGCTGCATTTGCAGTCCCTTGGAACTATAATGCGGAATTTGCATTTTTCATCCGTTGCGATTGCTGATATTATTGACTTGTACTCTTTATCTCTTGAATTGAAAATCAGCATAAGTCCCTCATATTACAAGTTGCCAAAAGAGTTTTACCTCTTTTGGCAATTAAATTACTTTGATTTTTTAGCTGTTTTATCTGCTTTCTTTTTTGCGGGTGCCTTATTTTCCTCTTTTGCGCTTTCCTTTTTAGCAGGAGCTTTTTTCTCTGTCTTCGGAGTCTCCTTTTTAGCAGTTTTAACAGTTTCCTTTTTCTGTGATTTCTTTGGCTCTTCTGCTTTCTTTACAGCTTTCTCTTTTTTAGCTGTTTTCTTTGCAGTCTTTGCCTTTTCCTTCGGGAATACAACAGGACGTGTGTTCCAAATAGTATTTGCATAATCCATTATAGAACGGTCTGCGCTGAATATACCTGCGCCGCTTATGTTCATAAGAGACATTTTTGCAAAACGCTCTTTATCTTGATAAGCATTTGAGGCAATCTGCTGTGCTTTTTGATAATCAGCAAAATCAGCAAGAGCCATATAAGGATCAATATTCATAAGAGAAGATGTAATTTCACCAAACTGCTTTGAATTTACACCTTGTGCAATAAAATCAACAGCATTTTTAAGAACAGCGTTATTGTTCATATACTGCATAGGATTGTAGCCGTTTCTCTTAAGCTGCTCAACCTCGGGAGTAGTCATACCAAAGATAAAGATATTGTCCTCACCGACAGCATCGTAAATCTCAACATTAGCGCCGTCCATAGTACCGAGAGTTACTGCGCCGTTGAGCATAAGCTTCATATTACCTGTACCTGAAGCCTCTGTACCTGCAAGTGAAATCTGCTCGCTGATGTCTGCCGCAGGCATAAGAACTTCTGCCAGTGAAACGTTATAATCTTCCATAAATATAACTTTAATTCTGCCGTTAATATCAGGGTCGTTATTAACAACCTTTGACAGAGCATCGATAAGCTCAATAATTTTCTTTGCCATAAAGTAACCGGGGGCTGCTTTTGACGCAAAGATATATGTTTTAGGCTGGAAGTCCATTGACGGATTAGCCTTAAGCATCTGATATTCTGCAATGATATTAAGAACGTTAAGCTGCTGTCTTTTATACTCGTGAAGTCTTTTAACCTGAACGTCAAAGATACTTTCAGGGTCGAGTTTAATGCCGTATCTCTTATCTACAACCCCTGCAAAGCGCTCTTTATTATGAAGTTTGATAAGATTAAGTCTTTCAAGCACCTGACTGTCGTCTTTATAATCACGCAGTTTTAAAAGCTCGTCGCTCTTTGTGATAAAGCCGTCGCCGATAAGCTCTGTAATAAAGCTTGTAAGCTCCGGGTTAGCCTGACAAATCCAACGTCTGAAAGCAATACCGTTTGTAACGTTTTTAAACTTATCAGGAGTAATTGTATAGAAATCGTTAAATACGCTTTCCTTAAGGATTTCAGAGTGAAGAGCAGAAACGCCGTTTACTGAATGTGAACCTGCAACACAGAGATTTGCCATTCTTACCACGCCGCCTGAAACGATTGCCATTCTTTCTACTTTATAAGCATCGTGGGTAATGCCCCAAATATATGCACGGAAACGATTGTCGATTTCCTTTGTAATTTCAAAAATACGAGGAAGAAGGCGCTTATAAAGGTCCTCTCCCCAGCACTCAAGAGCTTCCTTCATTACAGTGTGGTTTGTGTATGCCACAGTTTTAGTAACGATATTCCAAGCACGATCCCAGTCATATCCGCACTCATCAAGCATAATTCTCATAAGCTCAGGAATAGCAAGAGTGGGGTGAGTATCGTTAATATGAATTGCAACCTTTTCAGGAAGATTGTCAAGAGTACCATATTTAGTCAAATGACGCTGAATAATATCCTGAATAGAAGCTGAAACAAGGAAATGCTGCTGACGAAGACGAAGAGATTTGCCCTCGGGAGTATTATCGGCAGGATAAAGCACCTTTGAAATTGCCTCTGCCATCGCAGACTGCTCCATAGCTTTAATGTATGAACCTGAATTGAAAAGTCCCATATCAAGTTCAGGCTTTTTAGCCGCCCAAAGACGAAGTCTTGAAACGCCGTTGCCTTTACCCGAAACGTACATATCGTATGGTACCGCAATAACTGTATTGCCGTCTCTTTGCTCTACGTGGTGATAGTCGCCGTCCCAGCTTTCCTCAATCCAGCCTTCAAACTTAACCTCAACAGCTCTTTCGTTACGTGGAACAAGCCACACTTCACCGCCGGGAAGCCAGAAATCAGGAAGTTCTGTCTGCCAGCCGTCGATAAGCTTTTGTTTAAAAATACCTGCCTCGTATCTGATTGAATAGCCCATTGACATAAAGCCGTTTGTTGCAAGACCGTCAAGATAACAAGCGGCAAGTCTGCCGAGACCGCCGTTGCCCAAACCGGCGTCAGGCTCAAGCTCATAGAGCTTATCAAGATTTACGTCGAAAGACGCAAGAGCCTCTTTAAAAGTATCAATTAAATCAAGGTTATAGAGATTGTTCTTAAGGGAACGTCCCATAAGAAATTCCATACAAAGATAATAAATTTCTTTAGTATCCTGTTTTTTCGCCTCGTGGCGAAAATCGCTGTTCATTTCTGACAGCATATCACGCACTATCATTGCAACCGCTTTATAATACTGCTCGTCGGTGGCAGTTTTAGGCTCCACGCCAAAGAAATGACTAAGTTTATCGCTAATGGCTTTCTTTGTCTGTGCCACAGTCATTTTTTTCATACAAATCCTCCAAAAATTATTGCATATTTCAATATTTTGTTAATAGTCTTTGTTAATTATATACTAAAAATCACGTTTTGACAATAGCAAGCATTAAAATATTATACGCTCTTTTTGCCTCTTTTCAAAAACCTTC
This sequence comes from uncultured Eubacterium sp., assembly GCA_944385025.1. Taxonomy (GTDB): domain Bacteria; phylum Bacillota; class Clostridia; order Oscillospirales; family Acutalibacteraceae; genus Eubacterium_R. The sequence continues at coordinate 6,166 of CALWVQ010000073.1, read as the reverse complement.
CCAAAACAAGTGTAGCAAGCTCTTTTATAGGCTTAATGTTAAGCACAAGCATTACCGCAAACAAAACAGCCTCTACCGCATAAAGCACTACTCCTTTTTGATAATAGAGAATTAAAGCACTTTGACCTACAAGAATTACTGTTTCTGTAATCATAAGAGGAAGCTTAAAGTTAATTTTAATATACTTTCTGGTATTTAATCCTCTTGTAGCGAATACAACAAGGAATGCACACACTGTCGCAAGTGCCGCACCGTTTGCGCCCATAATAGGAATAAACACAAAATTAAGCACAATGTTTGTCACCGCTCCAGAAGACGCCGTCAACAGTGACATAACTGACTTTTTCTCCGCCATATAGACGGACGCAAGGAAATTGACAATGCAAGAATAGGTGGTTGCGATAATGAGTATAGGCACATACTGCCACGAATCGTAGAAAGCATCTGACACAAGAATTTTAGTGATGAACTGGCAAAACAGAATAAGCCCTGACGCAACGGCAAAAACTCCGCCGCTGTAAACACGGAAAACCTTTGTAAAGAAGTGAGCTCTCGCCTCTTTATTTTCCTGCTCGTCAACAGCAGATAACTGCCAAGCGTCAATAAATATCTGTGAAAACAGAATTACAAAATTAGGTATTTTTGACGCAGCAGTATAAAGTCCGTTTGCTGACGAACCCACAAAATAAGTAATCATATACCTGTCTGATACATTAATTATCCACCACAAGATAACTGTAGGAATAAGGGGAACGCAGTATTTAAGCATCTGCGAGGTAATAGATTTTTCCAAAACTTTTGGTTTTACATATCTGTAAAGCTTTGCAGTTACGGTAAAAAATATAACCGAGCAGGCGTCTGACGCGATAATTGCCATAATATAACCTGTTACGCCCCATTTGAAAGGACCTAAGAATAAAATGGTAAACAAAAGAGTTGTAGCAGTAGAAATAATACCGTCTATCGCAAAAAGTTTAACGTACCCGCTGCCCCTTACAAACTGCTGACAAAGCTGCCTGAAACTTGAAACAAGTACAAAAAGAACTATCAGTAAAATATATTCGCCTAAATTAAAATCATTAATAGTAATAAGGCTTATGGGATAGGAGAAAAACAGGAAAATAACAAATCCTATAAGAGTAGTTCTAACGCCGACAGTAAACACATCGGCTTTATTTTTTGCCCTGTCAAGAGAAAAGCGCAAAGCGGCGCTGTTTACCTGCAATGTAACAACAGGAATAAGCACATTAACCGTCTGCTGTATCAAGTCTGCCGAGCCGTAATCACCCGTACCCATCATTCTGGTTACGAAAGGCATCAGCAGAAAAGACAGTATTTTCGAGGAAAATGTGCCTATTGCAAATATTAAAGTGTTTGACGCCAGCTTTTTATACTTGTCCAAAATTAATACTCCTTAAATTGTGTATTATCTTACCTGTCCGTTTCCGAAAATCAAATACTTTGTAGTAGTAAGCTGCGGCAGTCCCATAGGGCCTCTTGCGTGAAGTTTTTGAGTTGAAATACCTATTTCTGCTCCCAGTCCGAACTCACCGCCGTCTGTAAATCTTGTTGAGGCGTTATGATAAACAGAAGAGCTGTCTATCATACTCATAAAGATTTTTGCATTTTCTGTATTTTCCGTAATTATAGCCTCGGAATGACCGGTGGAATTTTTGTTTATGTGCTCTATTGCCTCATCAAGACTGTCAACAGTTTTAACGCTGATGATATAATCAAGATACTCTGTTGCAAAATCTTCTTCTGTGGCAGGGTTGATGTCAGGGCATACCGCCCTTGCTCTTTCGTCCCCTCTTATCTCAACATTTTTAGTGTCAAGAAGTTTTTTTATTTCAGGGAGAGCCTTATCTATTATCCCGCTGTGAATAACAAGACTTTCACAGGCGTTGCACACACCTATACGCTGTGTTTTTGCATTAAATATAATCTTCGCTGCCATGTCTATATCGGCAGTTTCGTCAACATAAATGTGGCAGTTTCCGCTGCCGGTTTCAATAACAGGAACGGTGGAATTTTCAACAACTGCCTGAATAAGCGCCTTTCCTCCCCTTGGGATAAGACAGTCAAGGACTCCCTTCATTTTCATAAGCTCTGTTGACGATTCACGGCTTGTATCCTCTACAAGCTGAATAATATCCCGTGGGAATCCTGCTTTTTCCACGGCATTTCGCATAGTTTCTGCAATCGCCTTATTAGAGTTAATAGCCTCCTTGCCGCCGCGGAGAATTACTGCGTTGCCGCTTTTAAGACAAAGCACCGCCGCATCTGCGGTAACGTTAGGTCTTGCCTCATAAATAATGCCTATAACTCCCATAGGGCAGGTAACTTTTTCGATTTTAAGTCCGTTAGGTCTTACCACGGTTTCAAGAATTTTACCGCAGGGGTCGTCAAGATCGGCAACCTGCATACAACCGTCTGCTATACCATCTATACGCTCTTTATTTAGCATAAGCCTGTCTAAAAGCCCCTGACTCATTCCCTGATTTTTTCCGTTTTCAAGGTCAGTCTTATTATTTTCTATTATATAGTCGGCATTTTCAACAAGCGCCTTGCTTATTTCTTCGAGAGCGTTATTCTTCTTTTGAGTTGACGCGCTTGTTAAAGAAGAGCAAGCCTTTTTCGCGTTAATTCCAAGCTGTTCTAACATAATTATTCTCCCTTTGCCTTAAAGTAAGTTCCTATGCTTTTACCCTCAAGAACCTTGTAGATTGATGTCGGCTTTTCGCCGTTCATAACTATTACGGGTATACCCGCATCGGTAGCTATTTTAGCGGCTTTAACTTTCGTTAAAAATCCGCCGGTGCCTTTTTCTCCTGCACCCCCTGCAATAGCAAAAATTTCGTCGTTAATCTCGTCAACGTAACTGATAAGTTTTGCATTTTCGTTAATGCTGGGGTTATCGTCGTATAATCCGTTGGTATCAGTTAAGAGTATTAACAGCTCTGCATTAATAAGTTTTGCCACATTTGCACTTAAGCAGTCATTATCGCCGTTTAAAAGTTCTTCAACATATACGGAGTCGTTTTCGTTTACAATCGGCAAAGCGTCATAGTCAAGAAGTTGGTTAAAAGTGTCCAGCAAATGCTCCTTTTCCTCCGGATTTGCAAGAGTATCGGCAGTAAACAAAAGCTGACTAATAACAACTCCGTATTCCGAAAAAAGCTTATCATACAAAAACATAAGTTCAACCTGCCCCACTGCTGCGGATGCCTGAAGACCCTTTGTTGTTTCCGGCTTTCTGCCAAATCCCAGCTTTGCTGCGCCTATACCCACAGCGCCGCTTGAAACAAGGACAATCTCGTGCCCCTCATTTTTTAAGTCAGATAACACAGATGCAAGCTTTGCCATTCTGGCAATATTTGTCTTTCCCGTTTTATGAGTAAGAGTAGATGTACCCACTTTTACAACAATTCTTTTTTTACCTTCTGCTTTTGCCATAATACACTTCTCCATACTTACATAATCGTTAATTATTTTAATATTTTAACATATTAAAGGGCATTTTCAAATAATTTTTATGAATTTTTTTACTAATTCTGTAAAAAATACTTATCGGAGGTAATATATATGACAAAACGAGGTTATATCAGGCTGTTTTCATATGCTTTTGCTTTAGTTGCCGTGTTGGGAATTTATGCAATAGTTAATATGAACAACGCCAACAATTATAAAATGCAGCTGGAAAATTCGTATCAGCAAAGTCTAAACGAACTTTCCGAAACCCTTGACTCTATTGAAACGAATTTAACAAAAAGCGTATATTCTAACAGCGATGATATGCTTTTTGAAATAAGCAGCGACCTTTACAGTGAATGCACAAAGGCAAAGGACGCTCTTTCAAGACTGCCTGTAAGCCAAATGAATTTAAGCACAACATACAAATTTATAAGTCAAGCAAGCGACTATGCCAACTATATCGCTCAAAAAGTGGCGTCGGGAGAAACGCTGACAAACGAAGAGCATAAAAACCTTTCCACTCTGTTAAACTATGCACAGCAGTTAAACGACAACGTGTCATCAATGGTATCAATCTGCAACAGCGGCGGAAAAATTACGGCAAGCAACATTAAAAGCGGCGCGGTAAAAGTAAGCGCCCTTTCAAACAACATGACAACTGCTGAAAATGCTTTTAAAGACTACCCCACCCTCTTATATGACGGTCCTTTTGCCGACGCTGTGTTAAACAGAAAATCAAAACTGCTGGAAAAGTCTGACGAATGTACGGCAGATGAAGCTAAAAAAATTGCGGCAACAGCTCTTTACTGTGATGCAAACCAGCTTACTCAAAACGACGACGAAGAGGGCAATATGCCCTGTTATGTTTTCACCTACGGTCAAAACACAATAGGAGTTACAAAAGCAGGAGGATATATTGCATATATCCTTTACGGAGGAAAAATTTCAAGCGTTACTATCAGTGAGGATAATGCGATTAATCTTGCCGAAAAATATCTTGAAAAAATAGGATATGAAAATATGTCGCCCACTTATTCAATGGTTAGCAACAACACTTGCGTCATAAACTTTGCCTACGAAAAAAACGGCATAACCTATTACAGCGAGCTTATCAAAGTAGGTGTTTCTCTTGACGACGGAACAGTAGTTTCACTTGAGGCGACAGGCTATCTTACAAACCACATTGAGCGAAACAAGCAAACTCCTAAAATGAAGCAGGCAGACGTACAGAAAAATTTAAGTTCCTACTTGAATGTGTTAGACGCTAAACTTTGCGTGATTCCCAAGGAAGACGGAACAGAAGCATTTTGCTATGAATTTCACTGTGAAAGCAAGGAAACGGGAGAAGAAGTGCTTATCTATGCCAATGCAAATACGGGAGTTGAAGAAAACATTTTACTTCTTCTTTACAGCGACGGCGGAACATTAACAAAATAATTTGAATAAAAAAATATTTTTTGTAAACACTATTTGCGACAGGAAATAATACGTATGTAATATTGTCCTGACACACCTTGTCCGGCTACAACAAGGCTTGTGAAAAATTATGAAGATTAATTGTAGCCAGAAAGGCTATGAATATAATGAAAAGTAAAATCTTGATTATTGCAATGGCTATTGCAGTTATTGCAACAATATTTATGGGATGTTCAAACGCAAACGACACTCTTGACTCAACCTCAAGCACTGCAACTACAAGAGCAACAACAACTGCCACTAACCCATCAACTACTCAAAACACTACAAACAACGGCACCACTGAAGAAAACAAGGCTGACGAGGCAATGGACAACGCTGAATCAAGAGCCGAAAATGTTGGCGACGATTTAGGTCAAGGAGCAGATGATTTGGCTGACGGTGTAGGCGGAGCAGTTGACGAAGCAGGCGACGCAGTAAAAGACGCTCTCGAGTAATAAACAAATAATAAACGCAAAACAAAAGACGGCTTGAAAATCAAGCCGTCTTTTTTATCTTTTTGAATATTTATACGAATAAACAATAGGCACAATTACGCTGACAAGTATCGCACCTGTAAGAATTATAAGTGAAAATTCCGAAGGTAAAAAAGAGGATAAGACCATAACTGCGCCGCACCAAGCCCAGATTTTTCCGCCTATCTTATGGGTAGCGTTCCAGTTATCCTCGTTTTCCAAAGTCCATTTCACACGAATACCAACAAAACTGTTTTGTTTCATTTTGGGCATTACAATTCCCAGCGCAAAGAAAAGCAAACCGATAAAAAGCTGGGTAAAAAACATAACGCTGACTTCAAATCCCAAAGCGTTTGCATAAATCACAAAACAGGTAAATATTGAAAGCGCAGGCATCAGCCAGTATAACAAATTCATAACAATGGGATTTTGAAATTTGTTTCTCTTGTCAAAATAAACAGCGCCGATACACACGAAATGTAAAACGAGAAAGAACAAAGGCTGTAAAACAACTGCCAAGCGGCTTTGCCATCCGTTTGCCGTACCGTCTGCTCCCCAATGAGTAGTGATTGTTTGGGGAAGTTTATCCCACACTATTAGTCCGAAAGCAATAGGAAGCAAAATAATAACAGACGAAATAACTGTTATTAATTTTTTATGTTTCATAAAACCACCTAATCAAGATATTTCATTGCAAGATTAAGAACATTTACGGCGCATCTCTGCATTTCGCCTAATGTTATACCGTCCTTTTTGCCGTA
>CALWVQ010000072.1 GCA_944385025.1 uncultured Eubacterium sp. | reverse complement strand
TGCCTTTACGGCAGAACAAAAAAAGAGTCAGCTGTTTAAAGCTGACTCTTTTTGATTTAAATATGTTCTATATAGCCTCAGACATCAATTCTGTTAAGGAAGGGTAGGATTTGCCTAAAACGGTATTTAAATATTCAACTTTTTTATTTAAAATTTCTTTATCTCTCCAGCTTTTTTCCTGATTTTGCTGTTTTGCCGAAAGAACCATCTCAAAAGTTGTGGCAATGTCCTCAGAGCAGTCTTTTACAGAATAATCCCTTGCAAAACAGTTTTCGTATTCTGAGTTGCTAAAATAAACGTCTGTGTAATTATCGTCATACTGGAAATTGTCAGGATTCAGTTTTTCCCAGTTTTCTTCAAAATTGTATTCATAATTCCAAATGCGGTATACTGCACTGTGCATAATCTCATGGTAAAAATTAGATACAGAAAAACAACTGCTGTCAAAAACCATATATAAATTATCGTTTTCATTAAAGGAATAAGCATCAGCATTTTTCATTTCGGCAAGTTCGCCTACAACAAAAATATTCATCTTTTGGAATGACGTTATGGGATTTTCCAAATCACTGCACATTAGTTCGCTGTAAAACTCTTTGGGCAGAGTTGACAGGCAGTATTTTAAGTCGTATAAGCAAAGCAGATAATCGGCATTTTTTAAATCGTTCCACCATATTTCGTGGAAATCAGGATTAACTTCTACATTAATTGAATAAACGTCGTTAATGCTGTTTTCAATTTCCGCCGATTTTTCATCAAAATCATCATCATTAATAATTTCTAATTTAAAATCTCGATTAATAGGGCTTTCCCTGTAATTCCAGTAGTATACAGCGTCAGAAAAGCCTGTTTCATCGCAGTAAGTGTCAAAACAAACGCCGTTGCCGTCAATTATTGATGCAGAAATAACCCTTTTATTTTCAGTCCCGTCAAATTCAAGCTCATTTACTGCTTTTCTATTTTCATAGTCACATACACTTAGAGTTGTAATGTACTGGCTTTCAGCGCTGTCCGTCTTTTTCAGTACTGTTTTATCATATGAGGCTAATGGGTATGACGATTGATTATCGCTGTTATACTGCTTTGTTTCAATATAATATGTTTTCGGGTCTTGATAAAATACCGTTATATTTGCGTAGATGTAATGAGTAAGAGAAGCGTAGGAATCGTTGCAGGAAAATCGGCTAACGTCAATTGTGTCAATGTTTTCGGCTTTTTCATATCCGTCTGATATTTCCTGTTTATCGCTTTCTGTTTCGTTTAATTTTAAATCATATTCAAAATAGTTGTCGTAACTGTAATTTTCATCGTCAATTTCCACTGTGTACCAAACCTTAACGGCGTTTTCTTCAATCATAACCCTGTACGATTCTCCAAGAACCTGAGTTTTACCGATAAATTTGTCTTTTTTCATATCATATAGCGAAAGGAATGTGTCGATTTGCTCTTCTTCATCGGACAAAACCGCAGGATAGTAAAGCAGGGCAATATATCTTCCGTCGGTATCATAACTCATAAGTGAAATATCGCCCAAAGGTTTTAAATCTACGGCCTTTAACGATTCCTGATTGCTTATTGTTTCGCTGTTATTTAAATTTCCGAAACAGGCTGAAAATAAAAAGATATTTAAAACACATAGCAAAATACAAATGATTTTTTTCATAGTGATTCACCTCTGATTTATAAAATCTGCCCAGTTAATATTGTCAAACAAATGATTTTCACTGATTTTCAAAAGCTTTTCTGTGTATTCGTTTACTCTTTTTTCAACGGCTTCTTTACAGTTGTCTGCACCCAGTCGGTAAACTATTGATGTCAGTTCGTATATAGGGTATCCCATTGCGTGCCTAACCGTGTGAACAACAGAGCAAGACTGTCCTACTGCGTGGCACAGAGCGCCGTCCTCTTTGTTTTCAAGCTCTTTTGCCAAAGCGTGACAGTCTAAAATCTTTCTTTTAGCCATTGGCATTTTGATTTCGCCTTGCGCCCACATTTTTGACCATTTGTATGCTTCATATGGTCTTTTTTCATTTGGATATTTTTCAGAAAGTAAAAGAGCCGTTTCCTCTGCCAGTTTCAAAGCCCAAAGGGTAACGGCTTTTCTGCTTTGATTCATAATGAACAAGTCAAGTTCCTGCAAAATAAGGCTGTCCTTTGAAAAAAGTATTTGGTTTTTTCTTTTTATTTTTTCATTTACCTCGTCAAGCCAGTCCATTACAGCACCTCGTTTCAAATTCATTTTAACCCATTTCAGCACCTTTTACAACAATATATTTGTTGTCTTTTTTTATCTGTGTATGATATAATTACTTTGATAGGAGTTGATTATATGAAAACCATTAAACTTGGTAAAAGCGATGTATTCGTTCCCGCAGTAGCAGTAGGCTGTATGAGAATAGCAGATATGGAAAATGATGACCTTGTAAAGCACCTAAATTACTGTATTGAGCAGGGACTTAACTTTTTTGACCACGCAGATATATACGGCGGCGGCAACTGTGAAAAAGTGTTTGCCAAAGCCTTTAAGGAAACCGGCTTTAAGCGTGAAGATGTAATTTTGCAGTCAAAGTGCGGCATCAGAAAAGGTGTGTACGATTTTTCAAAGGATTATATTTTAGATTCGGTAGACGGAATACTCAGCCGTCTCGAAACCGATTACCTTGATATGCTTGTGCTTCACAGACCCGATGCCCTTGTTGAACCTGAAGAGGTAGCAGAAGCGTTTGACATTCTTCAAAATTCGGGTAAGGTCAAAAATTTCGGCGTGTCTAATCATCGTCCAATGCAGATAGAACTGCTAAAACAATATGTAAATCAAGATATTCTTGTTAATCAGCTTCAGTTTGGTATCGGCCATTCAGGTATGGTAACGGCAGGACTTGAGGCTAATATGCTGACAGACGGTTCAGTTGACAGGGACGGCAGTGTGCTTGATTACTGCCGAGTAAACAAGATTACCGTTCAGGCTTGGTCACCGTTTTTGTATGGCTTTTTTAAGGGAGTGTTTATCGGGGATAAAGAAAATTTTGCAGAGCTTAACGATTTGCTTGATGAGTTAAGCGAAAAGTATGACGCTACTCCCACAGCCGTGGCAACTGCTTGGGTGTTGAGGCATCCTGCAAATATTCAGATGATTGCAGGCACTACAAATACAGACAGAATGGCAGAAATTGTAAAGGGAAGTCAGATTAATCTTACCCGTGAGGAGTGGTATAAAATCTATCTTTCATCAGGCCACATTCTTCCATAACATCGTTTGAAGGAGTGATAATCAAATGAGCAATATCCTTTTAAGTTCAAATTCTTTGATAAAGTATGTTTTTATTATTGTTAAAAGCGTAATCGTGCTTGTGTGTTATATTTATTTTGACAAAAAGAATAATATAAAAAGAAATGGGCAAGAGTACGCGGCAATATTTATATTCTGTGATTTTTACGTAATTTATGACGTAATTAAAAAGCTGAAATCAAAAAGCGTTACGGCGTCAAAAAGCCTTATCGTAATACTTACTGCTTTATTGATTATCAATTTTATATCAAATTCGTTTATGAGTTTTTACAGCAGTTTCAACGGCTGATTTTAAGCTGCTGATTGTTTTAAATATTTGTAAAATTCAGGGCGTCCTTTTTTAGAGGACGCCCTTTTTATGTTATTTTTTTAAAACTTTAAATGCGTTTTCATAAAACATTTTGCTTGATATAACGTTTCTCCACCAGCCGTAATGCAGGGGAGTGTAGCGGTAGTGCTTTTCAGCGTCCATTACCAAAGCAAGAAGAGCCAGACAAAAGGCATATCTTATTACTTCGTTTTTACCTACAATCAGTTTATCGTCAGTGTAGGCATTATAGGTGTTAATAATATCTTTTTGGTTTTCAATGGGTGTCATAGGGTCAAGGCAGATAAAATCAAACAGCCTGTCGCCCCACATACTTCTTTCAGGGTCAATCCAAACGAGTTTTGTTTCACTATTTTCTTTTTTGCAAATTATGTTTGTATCCCAGCAGTCTGTGTTTACGGCACAGCTTTGGACGTCCGTCAAAATATCTTTATATCTTTCTGCATAGGAAAGGATTAATTCAGCGTTTTTGGACTTTTTACCTGCTCTTTTTATGTCGCCGATATGCCCTTTTACAATGTGGGTATAAGCGTCGTACCAGTTGTCAAACAGCGTGCCTTGAACATATCCGAATTTGTCGTTTCGTATACTGTGCAAATCGACAAGCTGTTTTATTAACTGTGTGTTCGCCTGTTCTTTTTCCTCTTTGGTAAATCGCGTTTTGCTTTTCAAAGCACCATCTATCTTTTCCATGATAAAATAGTCGGCAGGAATAACAGTTTTTGTAAAATCAGTAAAATAAACTTCAGGCACGGGAATTTGAGTTTCTTTTCTCATTTTATCGTACCAGAATATTTCTGATTTCATCATATCGTTTTCATAGGTGAGATGCTTAAAATCACAGGAAGGTGCTACCTTGAGCATATAAGATTTTCCGTCTGCTGCGATTTCATACAGGGTATTGTACTCGCCCTCGCTGAGTTTGTTAATACCGTTTATTTCAGTTACTGAAATTTTTTCAAATATCTTTTTTATTGTTAAATTGTCAAGGTGATTTTTTGACTTGCTTTTCATTTAAAACTCCTTTTACATTCCAAACTGCCTGAAGCTGCTTTTAGGGTTATTTCTTGCTCTTTTTCTGATTTAATTACAACAAGGGCTTTTCCGTGAAAACAGTTGATTTTTTCTGTTTTAGAATATTTGCTTGGGTCAGTATCACAGGAGTTGCCGTTGTCAACTGCGATGATTTCTCCGCCTGTAACGCTGAAGTTTACCTCGTCATTATAATTTTCATCAATAATACCGTTTTTGTCAATCAAGTCTACGGTGATAAAATGAAGTATGTAATTTTCTTCCCATAGATTATAACGGAAATTGTACCTTGACAGTTGTATTTTTTTCGCTTGTGAAAATGCTTTTAGTTGTTTTCTGCCATACGAATTGGCAAATCTATTGTCATCTGTGCCATTAATATCAACAGCTACAGCGTAAACAGTATAGTCTTTGTATTCGCTGTAAGGTACAAGCCATTCGAGAGCCATAGGATAAAGTGCATTGTCATCTGAATTAACTTGATATTCTCTTAAATCGGAACTGGACTTTTTAGATTTAAAATGCCTTATTCCAAAAGATATGTATTTTTCGTCGCTCTCGCTTTTTTTCGCTCTCAGTTCTACGGCATTAGCATTTGTATAGGCAACAATAAGAGCTTTCCCGTCAGTCAGACTGTCATCATTTAAATTCCAAGACGGCAGCAGATGTAAAACAGGCTTTTCATCTGCCTTTTTCCACTGACTCTGGTAGAAATAATAAATATCCTTTTCAAATCCTGCTGTGTCCGTTATTCCAAAGTATGAACAGGCAGGATAAAAACTTTTTGCATTATCGGTAAAGGGCGTAGGCTCGCCTAAATAATCAAATCCCGTCCAAACAAATTCGCCTAAAACATAATCAAGGGAAATATCGTATTCCCAGTCAAACATTGCGGTGTTTGCCCATTGCGCCGCTTCGTTGTCGTAGGAGGACATTTGACTGTTTTCAGTAGCTTTTGTGTTTGTCAAATAGTCGTTTTTTATAACGTACGGGTGAAAATATTCGCCTCTGCTTCTCAGTGCCGACGATGACTCTGTTGAGAGCATAAGTATGTTTGGATACTTAACGTGCATTTTTTCAAAAGTACCGTTGTCAATATAGTTCACGCCTGCAATGCTTATTTTATTTTTGTCTTTATCATGTGCACTGAAACCGTAGATTGTGTTTGCACTTTTTCTGTCAAATCCGGCTCGTATATCGTCCTCGGCATATATCTTTTTTCTGCCTGAAAGAAGATATGGGTCTGCCTTTTGAGCATACTTAGACAGGGCTTTAGACATCCTTTTTGTATTGCTTCCCTGAATTTCATTTCCCAGTGACCACATAATAATGCAAGGTTCGTTTCTGTCACGAAGTATCATTGATTTTATTATAAATTCTGCCCAGGTTACCTTGCTTGCACCATAAAGGTTTAAACAAGTGCCTTTTAGCTTTTTGTTAAATATTTTTGAAAAATCATATTTATTTTTAGCACCGTTCCAAGTGTCAAAAGACTCTTCAATTACAAGCAGTCCCATTTTACTGCACATTTCAATAAATTCTTTTGAGGCAGGATTGTGTGCAGTTCTTACAGCATTTGCTCCCATTTCTTTCATAATTTCAAGCTGCCTTTGTATTGACTGGGTGTATGCTTTTGCTCCTAATCCGCCTTGGTCGTGGTGCAGGCAGACTCCTTTAAGCTTTGTGGGAATACCGTTAAGAATAAATCCCTTTTCTTTGTGGTATTCAATCCACCTAAAGCCAAAAGAGGTCTCCACATCGTCAAAAACCAAATCATTGCTGATAAGCGTGGTGTGAACTGTATATAAAACAGGGCTTTGCGGACTCCAAAGTGAAGGACTTTTTACCTGCAAAACCATATCACCGCAGTAATGAGCGTTAGGAGAAATTAAAATATTGCCGCTTTGAGAAAAAGAAACAATTTTTCCTGATTTGTCTCTAATCTCATTTTTTACAATTACGTTTATGCTTTTGTCAAAACTGTTTTTTATTTGATACTGAACATTGACATGTGCTGATTTATTATAGCAGTTTTTTAAATCTTTAGTTGTAATATAAATGCCGTTAGGCTCAATAAATACAGGCTCAGTTACTGTTAAAAAAGCTTTCCTGTAAATTCCGCTTCCCGAATACCAACGGCTGTTTGGCAGTCTGTTTATAACAAGAACGGTTATTTCAATATCCTGATTTTTCTTAAAAAATCTGCTTATGTTGACATCAAATGAGTTGTAACCGTAGTAGTTAGATGCAACCTCTTCTGCATTTATGTATATAAATGAGTACATATATATACCGCCGAAGCTTAAAATTACATTTTTACCGCAAAAATCCTTTATATCGTTTGCAGATAAAGTTTTTGTATACCAGCCTATTCCGCCGGGCAGAGAACCGCTTTCGTTTTTAGCTGAAAACGACGTGGTAAAATCCTGTTCAATACTCCAGTCGTGAGGAAGGGTTACTGCTTTTTTGTTGGAAATGTTTCTAAAATTAAGCGGTGTATAACTGCTTGTAGATTTACTTTCAAGAGTTTCAAGATAAAAATCCCATCCCTTGCACAAATCAATAATTTTTCTTTTTTTACTGTTATCCATAGTTTACTCCGTTGATTAAGTTGAAAATGTTTGTTTACTATGATATATTAAGAATATCACAATATAAAAGTGAAAAATATGTTAATTATCAAAAAAGGTGTGTAAAATATCACAATGATACAAAATGAATATAATTTTTGGTAGTATTCCGCCAATGATTCTCCCGTTGATATTATAAGTGTAGGAGAAAGTTTTTGTGATAACAAATACGATATTTCAAGAGCAGATTCCGACCTTAACGCTTTTGAGTTTATTTTGGAGGGGGAGGGAATTCTTGAAATTAACAATCAGTTTTTAAAACCCCAAAAAAACGATGTGTTTTTATTAACCAAAGGCAGTTGTCACCGTTATTACTGTAACAGCGATAAGCCGTGGCACAAGCTGTTTGTAATTTTCAGAGGAAGTATTGTAAATGCTTTGATAAGAGCATATCTGCCTGAAAATGTATATTTATTTAATAACTGTGATTTAAAGGATAATTTTTATTCTTGCCTTGCCGTTGCAAAAAATTCCGACCTTTCATATATAGAAAAAGATGAATTGATAACCGTTGAACTGATTAAAATATTTCAGTATTTGCACAACAGAAATCAGCGTGAGTCCTGTCTTGCAGACAGAATAAAAAGTAAACTTGATTATTATGCAGATAAACCCTTTGATATGGAGTTTTTGTGTAAAGAATTTAATTACTCAAAAAACCATATAATCAACGTATTCAGTAAAAAATACGGAGTCACGCCCTATGCCTATTATAACGAAAAACGCATAAGTGTTGCCAAATACTATTTGAAAAATACAGATATAAGCATTAAGTCATTAGCACAGCTTTTAAGCTACACGGATTCACAGTATTTTTCAAACTGTTTTAAGAAAGCCACAAATAAAACCCCTGTTCAGTACAGGACTCAACAGGGGTAACAGCTTATTAGTAAGCTTTTCTTTTTTCCATAAGAGCTTGGTGCATTTCCTCTTTTTTCTTTCCTGTTAATGTGTAGAAGAAGAAAGGAACGCCTGCAAGGAACATCATAATTCCGTGGAAAATTGTGTAGAAGAAAAGAAGCATTATTTTTGTTTTAATACTTTGAACGGGATTAGGGTCAAGGTCCGTAGGCTGAACATAGTGAATAACGGAAATAACAGGGTTATCGCCGTAAAGGATAACTGGTGCAAGGGCGTTTGCAATAGTTCCGCTTATAGTTGTGCCTATGCCGATAATGAACGGGAAAGTTGCGTCAAGTCGTTTTCCGTTTTTGTATTCAATATCCTCAAGCACATCTGCCTGAAGCATTGTTGGCAGAAGGTTTGACGCACCGAACTGAAGACCGATAAGAAACAGAAATACAATGAAAAGTATTTGTAAAATCGTAGACGGATTATTGAAATAAGCATATCCTACCGCAAAAGCAAGACAGTTTGCAATAATTGAATAAACTCCGCTGGCTATGTAAAGCACTTTTGAGTTGAATTTTTTAAGCAGGAAGTTGATGACAAGCATTCCCACAGCCGTACCAATACCTGTTGGCAGACCGAAAAACAGGAATTTGCTTGTAGAACCTAAAAGTGCGGCTGCCATAAATACGCCCATATATGTTGCTATTGACCTGAAGTTTTTAAGAGTTTCAGATATGATTATAACCCAAGCGTATTTGTTTGAAAGGACATCTTTAAATCCCATAAGGGGATTTTTTCTTTCGTTGTTATAGGAGATTCTTTCCCTTACAGCCCTCATTCCGAAAAGCATTGTGATTATTCCTACAACTCCGCAAAGGGACGCTCCTATGATATATTGTGTGCCCTCGTCTTTCCAAATAAGACCTATGACAAGTATAATTACAAGCGGTGCGGAGTTGCCGATTGCCGAAGAGATACTCCTGAATGATATTACGGTATCTCTTTCTTTAAGGTTGGGCGTCATTACAACGCTTACCATATTTACGCTGTTGCCGAAGTTGGTGCATACTGCCCAGGCGATAGCAACAGTTGTAATGTAAATCATCAGCAAAGTGCCTGTAAGACCGGGAGGGGCCCAGAAACTCAATACCAAAAGTATTCCCAAAGGAACTGCTACCAGCATTGCAAGAGGACGGAATTTTCCCTGCTTGCCCATTGATCTGCCGTCAATATACATTGTGATAAAGAAATTGAGTATAAACGGAATTATGCTTACCAAAGTGTTAAAAAGAGAAGCCTGTTTGTCTGTAAGGTGCAGTACGTTTACGAGATATGCGTTTCTGTATGAGCCTATCATACCCGTCATATTTGTGTAAAAGAATACTGCCATAAGATACAGCACAAACTCACTTGTTTTTACGTATTTTTTTGAGCCAGTGGTTTCGTTCATTTTTTATCCCCCTTAAAATTATTTATGCTTAAAGTTAAATCATAATCCCTTTGCTTTTCATCGCCTATCATATCAAGTACAAAGGCGTCTATGTCGGATAGCAGGGGATTTTTTTTGCCGACTTTCTTTTCGATTATATTTGTAACGGGATGAAGTCGTTTCAAAAGCTTTGAAACGGCGTCATACATGGGAGTTCCCTTTATGTACGGTTCGTTGCCTACAAAAATATTTCTTACAAGTTCAACAGCAACGTCTTTTACTAAACGGTCCTGAATACTTTTGTCAACTTTAAAGCACATCAGTCTGCCTACACCTTTGAGCGTAAGCTTTTGAAGGGTTTTGCCTGCTAAAGTAACGGGAATTTTTAATTTCTTGTTTTTTTCAGGTCCTCCGAAAAGTCTTGTAAAAAAGGCAAAATCGTATGCCATTGCGTCTATAATATCGGTTATCATTCTGTCAAAACGCCACTGAAAATATTCTTTAGCAGTTTTACCGTCAGTGTCATAGTCAAAGCTTTCAATAGTGTACGATTTTATATCAACAGTATTTTTGTCTTTAAAAGTAACTTTTCTGTATGCACAGGGGCATCCTACAAAACAGCCTGTCTGCACATCGATAATCGTATTACCGTTTTTTGTTGTGTAATCGGTGACAGCTTGAGCGTGCATGTGGTCTGTAAAAATCAGGTCAAGTCCTGCATCTGCAAATGTTTGCGCTGTCTTTTCCCAGTCAGTCAGCTTTGCGTCGCCTATCATATTCATTACGGGAGAAAAAGGCAGAAGAGGATAGTGAGTCATAGCAAAAATGTATTGCCCGTCTTGATGTGCTTTTTTAATTTCATCAAGCGCCCACTGCATTTGGTCGTCCCAAATGCCCTTGAAGTCTTTGCAGTCTCCGTCGCAGTTGAGAGCTAAAAGTCTGATTCCGTCGGATAACTGCGCTACATATGACATTGACTTTTTGTGCAGAGATACAGCGTCATTAAATCCAAAGTCACCGTAAAATTCCATAAGCTCTTCTCTGGGCATTCCCTTTACGGGAATGAGATTATCGCCGTCAAATTCCACAGGATCTCCCGAATAGTCGTGACGGGCCGTGATAATATAAATTTTTTTGCCCTGCTCTTTAAGTTTGTAAAGACGGTCACGAAATCCTACGTGGCTTTGATATTCACCTCTGTAAACTAAATCGCCGGGTATTAATATTACATTTGTTTCATTGTCATCGGCAATTTTTTTAAATCCGGCGTCAACAATAGCGGGAGTTTCAGCCACACACTTTTGGTCTGTCCTGCTCCTTTTTTCATAGGCGCTGCCTGTTCTTTTAAAAGAGCTGTCATAGTAGTGAGTGTCCGTTACAAGATAAAACGAAAAATTATTGTCCATTTTTGCCCCTTAAATTAAAATCTTCTTTCATTTGTATAATAAAAATGATATATTAATAATAACAAAAGTTTTTATATATTTCAATCATTATTAGGCAATATAGACAAAACAAGAGCAAAAGGAGTATTTTTATGCGGCTTGATGAAATAAATATACGTGACCCCTTTGTCCTTTGTGAAAACGAAAGATATTATCTTTACGGAACGAGAGCAGTTGATTTCGGTAAACATACAAAAGGATTTGACGTATACATATCTGACGATTTGATAAACTGGAGTAATGCCACAGAGTGTTTTAATTCCTCCAAATACGGTCTGGACAGAGAGGTAAACTGGGCGCCTGAAGTTCATAAATATAGGGATAGCTTTTATATGTTTGCAACCTTTACACAAGAAAACGGGCTGCGCGGTGTATATATTCTCAAAGCCGATAATCCGAAGGGACCCTTTGTTCCTTACAGTAACGGAGCAGTAACTCCTAACAAATGGGAGTGTCTTGACGGTACTCTTTACATTTCAAAAGGTGGAGTGCCTTATCTCGTTTTTTGCCACGAACACACCCAGATAATTGACGGGACAGTGTGTTACATAAGATTAAGTGACGATTTAAAAAACAGCATAGGGGAACCTGTGTACATGTTCAGCGGTTCTACTCCTGAGTGGGCAGACAAAAAGCCTGAGGGCGAGCATTATATTACCGACGGGCCGTTTATGTATACCACTAAAACAGGGGAGCTTATTTTGATTTGGTCAACTTTCATTAAAGGTCAGTACGCCCAATGTATAGCCAAATCCGACAACGGGGAAATTGACGGTAAGTTTATCCACCTTCCTCCTTTAATTACGGACGACGGCGGACACGGAATGATTTTTAAAGCGCAAAACAGAATTATACTTACTTTTCACACACCAAATAAAAGTTTGTCAGAGCGCCCTGTTTTTAAGGAGCTTGAAGATAACGGAAATGCTATTGCAGTAAAAATGTGATTTATTCAGGAGGACTTAGTATGAAAACCGCAATGAAAACAGCTATTAAAATAATTTGTATATTGCTTGTTATAGCAATGATACTTTTGACTATTCTTGTTATTAATCCTGAATATAGGTTCAGAAAAAACAGGGACAGTCTTGCATTCGAGGCTTTTGCCTATACCGATACGGCAAAAGACAGAATTCACTTTCTTAACACAGGCAGTTCGGATGCAATTTTGCTGGAAAGTGACGGCAAATTTGCGATGATTGATGCAGGAGAGGATAATGATAATCCCAGAGGATTTAAATCTCTTGATTTAGAGGGCTATGAGGACAGAGTTCTTGAATACATAAAAAAAGTTGCCGCAGATGAAAACGGCAAGGTAACTCTTGACTTTGTACTTGGAACCCACAGCCATTCCGACCATATAGGCGGTTTTGACACCGTTATTTCCGACGACGATATTACTGTAAACAGAGCATATCTTAAACAATATGACAGCAGTAAGATAGATACGTACGAGGTGGAGCGCTGGGATAATCAGGAGGTTTATGACCAAATGGTTGATGCTCTTAACGCTAAAAATGTGCCTATTATATCGCAGGTTGATGAAACGCCGTTTGAACTTGGTAATTTCACCATAACTGTTTTTAACGGTGATGATCCTGAAACAGATGAAAAGGTTGGGGAGAACGACAATTCATTCGGCGTGCTTGTTGAGAAAAACGGCACAAAAGTTTTCCTGTCAGGTGATATTGACAATAAAACAGGGGATGAGGAAAGATTAGGAGAAAAAATCGGCAAAGTAAATCTGCTTAAGGTCGGTCATCACAGTTATACACAATCAACGTCATCCGAATGGGTAAAAGCCTTGATGCCTGATACCTGTGTCGTTACAAATAAGTACAGTCTTGTAAATAAAACTACCCTTTACAGAATAGAGAGGATTGCAGGTTCTACCGTGCTTATTACAGGTCAGGAAAACGGCGTTGTTGCTGAAATCGGCGACAACGGCAGTATAACATATTATAATGATATTCATTAATATCGGTATTAAACAATAAAAAAACGCTCACGTATGTGAGCGTTTTTTTAATTGTCTTGTTTTAAATACACTGTAAAGCAAGTGCCTTTTCCTATTTCGCTTTCAACTATGATTTTACCTTGATAAATATCTATTATTCTTTTTACAAGTGCCAGTCCCAGCCCGTTTCCTCCGTATTCGCGGGCATTTGAGCCTTGGTAGAATTTTTCATAAATGTGTTCCAATGTGTTTTTGTCCATTCCGATTCCGTGATCTTTTATTTTAACTACTATTTCATTTCCGCTTATTTTTGAAGAAATATCGATTTCGGAATTGTATTGCGAAAATTTTATGGCATTTGACAGCAGATTATACCATACGTGATAAAACATAGTAGGGTTAGCATTGATTTCTATGCTTTCTAAATCAATATTAAGAGCAATGTTTTTATTTTGTATTTTTTGTTCAAGAAAAAGTATAGCTTTTCTGATTTGCTCATCAAGTCTGTACCACTTTTTACTGTCGGCTATTTGTTGGTTTTCAAATTTTGTTATGGAAAGTATATTCTCCACCAGTCCTGTAAGATGGTTTGAATGAGCAATAATTTTATCAATGTATCCTATTTCTTCTTCCGTTAGATTGCTGCTGGTTTTTAAAAGCATTGCATATCCGTCAATGGCTGAAAGTGGTGTTTTTATTTCGTGTGATACATTTGCCACAAAGTCGTTTTGCAGCATTTCGACCGATTTGAGATGCTTTGTCATTAAATTAAAATTATCTATTGATCTGTTTATAAATTTAAAGCCTCTTTTTTTCTTTATTTCCACGCTGTAATTGCCTTTTATAACTTTTTCTGACGCCTCGCATATCTCATAGGTAGGATGGATTATAAATCTTGTTATTATGGCAAGAAAAAAAGCGCTGAAAAACAAATTAACTATAAAATATACCGTCATCATTATAGTTATGGTAGGTATGTCGAGAGTTTGAAAAAGAACAGTCGACCTGAAAGCAATAAGCTGTTCAATTAGCCAGTAAAGATATAAGGTACTGGCGCTTGATATGCTTAGTACCAATCCTAAAAAGATAAGAGAAAATATTTTTTCCTTTGCGGAGAATTTTTTATTGTTATCCATTTTTCTTCACCGCCTTGTACCCTAATCCTCTTATGGTGACAATTTCAAAATCATTGTTGTTCTTAAATCTGTCACGCAGTCTGTTTATATGAACGTTGACGGTTCTCTCATCTGATTCATTGTCAAATCCCCATATTTCGTCCATTATCTGCTGCCTTGTAAATATTTTATTAGGGTAATTTAAAAGCTTGTAAAGGAGGTAAAATTCTTTTTTCGGCAGCAGGCTTTCCTCTCCGTTTTGAGTTACGGTAAGGGCGTCATAATCAAGTATTGTGCTGCCGATGGTGAGCTTTTTGTCGTTAGCGATTTTTGCTCTTCTTAAAAGCGCTTTTATGCGCAGATTGAGTTCGTCAAAATTTATTGGTTTAACTAAATAATCGTCTGCACCCAAATTAAAGCCCTTTTCCATATCCACAAAGGAGGACATAGCCGTTACAACGATAACGGGAAGGTTGTATTCAGAGCTTTTAAGAGTTTCAATAAATTCAAATCCGTCCATCTGGGGCATCATCAAGTCCACAATGCACAAATCCACAAAATTACTTTCCAGTTTGTCAAGAGCGTCTTCTCCGTTTATTGCAGGAATGGGATTATATCCGTTTCTTCTTAAAAAAACACAGGTGATTTCAAGCAGGTCTTTGTTATCTTCTGCAACTAAAATGTTAAACATTGTCTTTACCTCCCTTTGTAAATGTTCTCTGTCTATTATTATATACTACATTCTAATGTAAACTCAAGATAAACTCAACATCAAACAACTTTATATAAGGTTTATCCGGTGTTGATAAAAGGTTTACTTTGACGTTTTATTATGAAACCGTGAAAATAGATAGTTGCTATGAGGCAGTTATTTTATAAAGGGGGAAATATGATGAAAACATCAAAGAAACTGCTGAGCTTGTTACTTGCGGCACTAATGGTATTGTCCAGTATGTCTGCAGGCATATATGCTTATGCACAAAGTCAGCCGAAAATTTATGAAGGCCTTGATGAAAGCTATCAAGCACTGGCACAGGCGCTTGTAAAGGATTATGTTTCAAAAGCGGCTTACTCCGAGGGGGAACGCTCTGTTACGGTTACCGATAACGAAAACAGAGATGTGTACGGAGTTTTCAAGGCTTTTTATGATATTTTCTCACAGATGGACTATACAAGCTCACCGCCTAAAAACCAGTCCAACTTGGTAAACTTTGCTAACAGCATTTCCGAAACGCTGTCTAATGCAATGGGTAACGATTATACCGATTTTATGGAAAAAATTGTTACAAAATATTGCAATGGTCTTGGCAGTTCTTCAAATGCCAACAGCTCGGGAGAATATACGGTTACTGTTTTGTTTACGCAGGAAACATATCTTCTTGAGTTTGACAAGGTAAGCGATTTACCTGAAAGCATTCCGTCGTCAGCAAGGTTTACATACAAGGTAAAAACCGGCGGCTCGTGGCTTTTCGGATATAATTATCCTTGTGAATCAATCAGCCAAAACGATTCTTTCACATCGGATACAGAGTCATCTGCAAACATTAAAAATTATGACGCCGTTTTCAGTCAAAAGGTGCTTGATACTCCGTTTGAAGACCTTGACAAAGATGTATTCACAAACATTGAAAAAAACGGTCAGTCAGCTATAGACGGTGTGTCAGGATTTTCAAAAACAGTTTACAGTCACTTCTTTAATTTTGAACTTGAAAAAGCACAGAATTATCTTGATGGATTACTGTTAAGTCTTATTCAGGACTACAAGGATATTATTTTAAAACTTGACGATTTGTGCGGCGGTAAAAATCAAGAAGATTTTGATTATTCTGCTTTGGAGAAAGTTAAGGCTTATCTTGACAACGCCGATAATCTTTATAATGGTTATACAGATAAACAAAAAGAGGCAGTAAAAAGCGAATATGAAAGACACCAAAAATACAGCAAGCTTTACAAAGACTCATTTAACTATAACGTCAAAAACGAGTATGTTAAAGCTGTAAGCGTAATTGAAAAATATGCACAGGATTCATATTCAATAGCAAAAGGCGAGCTTGACAAAATCAAAGGCGAGCTTGAAAATGCCGATAAGGTATACTCCAAATTTATCGGCGAAATCAGCGACAATGAAATTTTGGCGCTTAAAGCTATCTATGATAAGGTTAATGAGAAGCACGCTTTGGCTGTTGAAAAATATGAGTTGCAGGAATACTATTCAAATATTCAGCTTCTTTCGAGATTGTTTGCCTCGGGTTCGCTGTCAGGCATTGTCTCAAATACAGTTCTTGATACTGCCGATAACGATATTTTAAACGGTGTTTCGGCATATGTTGAAATGGCGCAGTTCTTAAACAAAAAGGACAGTGCAGCATATTCAAATATTGAAAAGATAGCACAAAAAGTGTGCGAAGATTTGAAAAAAGAAATGGGCGATGAATATGATGCAAAAAATGTTGCACAAATCATAACCGACTACATTTCGGGAGGAAGCGTTACCTCTGAAAGCGCAGAAAAAACATTTACCGTTATACCTTATTATATGAGCAAATATAAGGCTGTATCGGGGATACCTGTAAGCATCAGCTATGCTGAGACAAGCTTTACATTTACTCACGTTTCTCAAGACGGACAGTTTGTTTTGTCTTCAATTTCACGAAAGTCAGAAGACAAAACAGATACTTTTGCATACGAAATATTCAATAAGTATGAAAAAGTGTTTACTGAAAAACTTCTGTCATCAAACTTTAACAGCTATACCATTGATGAACTGGCTCAAATCAGATCCGATGCAGACAGCGTTTTAAACGGTATTGCAAAATATGACCTTAAAACAATTAATACGCTTGTAGGCTTAACTCTTAACAGAGCCAGAGAAGTTGAGGGCAAGTGCGACGATTATTCTGCGTCAAAGTTCTATACCCTTGTGTTTGAGCTTAAAGAGGATTATTCAGACAGAGAAATTCTTCCATCGCAAGCCAAAGAGTTCAAAAAGAGATGTTCTGTAATCGACGGCGCATATGACAAGCTTTCGCAAGCGGCAAAGAGCAAGACGATGGTTACAGATGCTGTTTCTATGTATAGCGAAGTCAAGGAAAAAATGCAGTCAGTAATTGATCTTGACGCAGCAAAAGACTTTGAAAACAGTGCTGTTGAGTTTGTGCTTAAGTATCCTGACGATAAGCTTACTTATGAGATAAAAGATGTTTTTACAAAAGAACTTTCGGCTCTTCTTGATATTTATGCCGAGCTTAACGAACAGGCAAAAGCAATGCAGCCTGCCGTAAACGGATTCAATATGCTGACTATTATCAGCGATAAAATGAATCAGGTTGTTGACAACCACTATTATGCTGTATTTGCTGATACTGCAGATAAATATCTTTCGCCATACTATATTGACAGGGACGGAACACCGCAGGTTATTTCAATTAACATATTTGATGTGTCAAATGTGAAAAATGCTTTGTCAAAAGTTAATAACTCTTACGCATCTCTCAGCGATGATTTTAAAAATGACAGTCAGGTTCTTTATTATATGGACGTAGTGTCAAAGCTTAACGACAGCATAAATCAGCTTACGAGCAGTCCGTCATTTAACGAATACAGCGTGGAGTATCCACAGGGTGTTACACCGCAGCAGGTTGAGGAAGTTATGCAACGTCTTGATAAAATCATAGGCGGCGAGCTTCTTGACAAGATTTTGGGCAAGTCACTTGAGGATACGGTTTCAGACGCTATTTCGGGAGCTTTGTTTAAGGACGAAACAGTAAGTTCAATTATTTCTACAATTTATCCTGTTGTTAAAGATGCTGTAAAAGACTATGTGAGCTATTTGGGTCTGGTTGGGCTTTACGTTGTGCCGAAAACAGTTTCCGAAAGAACGGCAATGAATGATTATCCGTTGGCACAGTCTATTCTTGCTTCTGCAGGCGACAACTGGGAGAACGTAGCGTGGCAGCAGGGGGCATGGACAAAAGCAGACGGCACACAGGTGCACGACGTAGTATCTTTTTGTGATGCTCTCGGTGCAGGACTTCAGGGAATAAACAATGCTCTCAAAGCTCTTCTTACCGGCGAAGGCTTGAAAGCGCTGGGCTTGATTACAATTATGGACGGCAATGAGGGATATGATAAGGATATTCTTCCTCTTCTTGAGATTTTAGGTTGTGATACGGTATCAACCAAGGAGTTCAAGGCTAACAATAACTTGGCAAGCTCAATGCTTAAAAATATTCTTATTCCGTTACTTAACAGGTTAGATGAGATTTTAGCAGGTGATACCGTAACTCAGATTACCGAAATTCTTCCTGATTTCGCCTATGCTGCTTCTTACGATTTGTTTACAAAGGGTGTGGTGGATTTAGCTTCGCCTCTTTCTAAATTCGGATTGGATGTTAAGCAGGTTCTTCTTGATAACGGTATTGATTTAAGCGACCTTATCTCTTTAGCGAACAAGTTTTTAGGACAAACAGGTATAACTCTGCCGCCGCTGAACTGGGCACAGCTTGCCGGCAGCGGAGAATGGCATACAGACTATCCAAGCCACAGACTTTCGGGAGTGCGAAATCATATTGAGGCAAATAAACCGGATGTAATGGTTCAGGTGGTTTATTATCTTGCAGAGTTAATGAAAGCAAATTCAGATATGTTCTCATCACTTATTTCTTCAAGCGAGAGCATACCTGCACAGCTTTTGCCTGTAATAGAAGGGGCGCTGAACAACGTTTTAGAATCAGATGGTAAAACTGTTGCAAAAGCTTTGTTTACCCTTTTGACTCCTTACGAAACACCTGACTATGACTGGAGCAGTCTTAATTGGACAAAGACAAATGTTAAATATCCGTCAGGATATTCTTCAAAAGATGTTGAGGAGCTTACAAAGACTCTTTCAAAGATAGTTGAAAATGTTATTACTGTTTTGGCAAAAGGCTCTTTAAGCGACATGCTCGACAGCAGCCTTTACAGCGGTAATACTGTAAGCGCTATGTTTACGGCATTGTATTCGGCTCTTGCCGACGAAAAGGCTGCAACTGTTCTTTCTCTTATCAAGATTAGTGATAATCAGGGCGGAGTTTATAGCATAGATGTTTCAAAGGACGCTGTTTCGAAAGCTCTTAAAGGTGATTATCCTGCAATTGCAAAAGCAATCGACAAAGCCTCAAGTATAACAAGTGCGGTTATTTCACCGTCTGACTGGAAGGTCAAAGACAGCGAAAGCTTTGCAAAGGCGGTAAGCGCGGTATTGTCACCGTTTAATCAGCTTTTAAAAGCATTGCTTGCGGGACAGGGAATGACAGTTACAATAGCTGACGGGCTGGAGATAAAAGGTGCAAACGGTTATAACAACGCTGTTAAGCCTTTGCTTGACGCTTTGACCTGTGATTCTCTGACTGTGACTGAATATGAAAAACAGTCTAAAAAGGACAGCAACAACGTTATTTATAACATTATTGCTCCTGTTGTTAAACTGGCAGACACAGTTGCCGATGACCCTGTAAACGCAGCTGTTGAAATTGCTCCTAAAGCTGCATTGTTTATTGATAACGGCGGTGTGCAGAGGGCTGTTGAACAGCTTCTTGCTCCTTTCAATAATTTGCTTACAGGAGTATCAATGCTTGTGGGTACCGACAATATATATCAGTGGCTTTGTGACAGCTTTTTAAGCGACCTTGCCGGAGAGGAGCTTAAATGGAATAATCTGCAAAATCAGTTAGTGCCGATAATCAATAAAAAGGTTTTAAGTAACATTAATATTAACGGCACTAAACTGTCGCTGAAATTGCCTGATATAAACTGGTCTGTAATAGCAGGATGCACTGTTTCAAAAAACGGCGGTGTTGTTAAATCAGACAGCGCAGTTCAGATACTTAAATATCTGTGGAAAACTGTCCAGTCAAACAAAAATTCGTTGCTTGATTTGGTAAAACAGAAAGCAGGGGAGGACACTTATAAGACCCTTTCCCCATACATAAGCAAACTGCTTTCTGTCAGCGGCGATAAAATGATTGAAGTCCTCGTTAAACTTACTAAAGGACTTGATTCTTCTTCGTTTAAAGCCGACTGGTCATTCCTTTACAAGAACTATGCTTCTGCCGATGTAACCTACCCACAGGGAGTCACAAACAAAGATTTACAGCAGATAGTTGAAATTCTTTCTGGAGCTGCTAACAACGCTTTGACTATATTCCTTGACGCTTCGCTTTCAGGACTTATAAACGAAAAACTTTATACAAACAATACGGTTTCGTCGATAGCTTATGCCGTTTATTCGATGGCAGACAACGATACTGTGTTAACAGTTTTAAATCTTTTTGGAAGTGATATGTCAAAAGACGGTATAGCCAAATCGCTAAAAAAGGATTACCCCTCAATATCCAAATCAATAGCTTCAGCAAAGAAAGTTTCCGCTGTTAATACAAGCAAGTGGGATTGGAAAGTAAAGGACAGCGAAAGTTTTGCAAAAGCAGTTACGGCAGTTTTAAGACCCTTAAATAATGTTTTAAACGTGCTTCTTAACAGCGGCGAAATAAGCATTGCTGGAGTAGTGGACTTTAAGGGTGCAGACGGTTACTCCAATGCTGTCAAACCTCTTCTTGACGTGTTAGGATGCGACAGTATGTCAGCGTCAAAGTACGTTAAAGCGGCAAAGAAAAACAGCGATAATCTTATTGTTAATATCCTTAATCCGCTTCTTGACAGAGTTGATGAAATTGCCAAAAACCCCGTAAAAGAAGTTGCTCTTATTCTTCCGCAGGTATCTAACTTTATTGATAAGGGCGCAGTACAAAAAGCGGTTGAATACCTTCTTTATCCTGTTACTAATTTTGTAAGTCCTCTTCTTAATGTTATTACAAACGATAATATATTTGATTTTGTTTTTGACATTGCAGGAATAGACCTTAAGTGGAATAACCTTCAAAACGAGGTTGTGCCTTTTGTAAACGGTTTGCTTTCTGACGGCGTTCAGTTAGGCTCCAAAAATGTAAATCTTGCCCTGCCTCTTATCAATTGGAAAACTCTTGCAGGCTGCGGCACATTAAAGAACGGTACAATTAAAGCCGACACAGGCAAAGAACTGATGACAATACTCAGGTATGTGTTTGACGTTCTTAAAACAAATAAATCTTCTGTTACTGCACTGATAGGAGATAATGCTACCGTCAAAGCAGTGATTGACAACATTTTAAAATGCGGAGCTGACGGCTTTACAAGAATTGCTGTTAATATTTTGATTAAGATGCAGACCTTTGACAACGTCCTTTGGACATTTAAAAACATTGCCTCTACTCCTGTGAGTTACACGGCAAATCTAAAACGGGAAGACTATGCACAAGCAGTGGATACGGCAGATCCCCTTATCAACGGTTTGGTAAGAGACCTTGCTCACTCATCACTTAAAAATCTTGTTACGGATATGCTTTATACAAGCGATACCGTAAACAGCCTTGCAAAGCTGATTTATACAAATCTCAGTTCTATTGATATAGGTGTTGACATAAATACTGTTTTGAGACTTTTAGATGTGGATATTTCCACTAAAGCAGTAGCGTCGGCAGTAGGAGAATACAAATCAGCCTCAAAGGCGTTCTCAAACAGATCAAATTGGAGTAAGGTGAACTTTGACAGCATTGACTGGGGATTTGAAAAAGGCGACAGAGAAGGATTTGTAAATGCCCTTACGGCAGTGTTAAGACCTTTATATCCAGTGCTCAGAGCAGTGCTTTCCGGAGAAGATTTAGTAGTTTTAGGTTCAATCAAAATCAAAGGCGGTAACGGCTATAATACAGCAATCCTGCCTATTGCAGAAGCTTTGGGAATCGATGAAAAATCGCTTCTTTCTGTAAAAGAATATTCTGCAAATGCAGATACAGACAAGCTTATTACAGCCATTGTCAACCCGATTCTTGAAAAAGCGGAAGAGCTTCTGGAATCGCCGGTATCAACCTTGGCGAGAACTTTGCCGAATTTGGCTTACTTTGTAGCAAACGGTTCGGTTAAAAAGAGCGTTGAAAATCTGATTGCTCCTGTTACGAACATTCTTAAGGAAATTGAGCCGATTTATCAGGTTAAGCTTGATTTATCAATACTTGACAATCCTGACCTTGCAGGTATGATTAACAGCTTAATAAGCTCTGTTAATATTAACGGACAGCCGCTGAACATTAAGTTAAGTCCTATTGACATTAACGCTCTTGCAGGCAGAGGAACAGTTAAAACGTATACCTCTTTAAGAACTTATAACGGTGAGAGAGTCACTGCAAAAAGAGTTGAGGCGGACAACCCTGCTGTATTTATCAGCGTGTTAAGATATTTGATTACAAATCTTAAAACAAATCTTGATGCTATTAACGCTTTGTTGTCAGGTCTTTCAATTCCAAGCAATATTCTTGATGTTATTAATCAAGTGCTGTCTGCACTGGCGTCTGAAGATGTGGATTCCATTATTGAAATGCTTATGGAACTGCTGTTTGGCTTCAGCGTAGGCAACGCCTCACAGCAGGAAAAGGACAATGAAATATTTGATCCGTTTAAGCTTGGCAATTTCTACTGGGCTTACTGGGTGTTCCTCGCCGGAATTACAATGATTATAGCAGGAGTGCTTTATCTTCTGCTTAAAAGTAAAAAGTCCAAAAATTCAGACGAATTATTAAATGACGAAAGTGAGCAGGAGGAGAATTTATGAAAAAGGCAGTTAAAATTATAGCCGTACTGTTAGCTGTGGCAATAGTTGTCAGCGGCGTGTTAGTGGGCATTTTCAAAAAAGAAGAGATTAATTACTTTTTCAGCTCTATGAATAATGCTGTTGTTGCTATACAGGACGGCAGTTGGAAAGAACAGGTTAATCCGTCAAATGCAAACAAAGACGAGGCAGGACAGCTTACATTTACACCGGGAACATACGGCTCCGTTAAGTTTGACTCTCAGGAGGACGTAGTAAAATATTACGTTGATGCTTACAACAAAACAAAAGAAAAAACAGCTAAATATATTGACGACCAGGGCAAAGAACAGACTTATTACGCTTTTCTTGGCACAGAAAATATAGTTGTTAATTCCGTTTTGGTAGAGGGCAAGGAAAATTCCATTATCAGTAATCTTGCTCCCAGTATTGTAGGCGGACTGTTTAGTAAAAACCTTTATGGCCTTCCTCCTTGTGCAAACCGTGATCCTAATCTTGATATTGATGAAAATCAGGATTCACTTATTCAGTCAAGGCTGACAGCACAGGATATAAAGAGCTGTTCTGTAAAGGATAACGGCGACGGCACTATAACGCTTACGCTTATGCCTGCCGATGTGGAAATGAGCCGCAAGGGACTCGACTCACAGGGTAAAATGTTTAATACTCTGGGAGCAATCGATAAAACGGTAGATTCTATCAGCGTGCTTTCCTGGGCAAGCGGCACAACACAGGAAAACTGCAAAGTAATTTACGAAAACGGTACTGCAACAGTTAAAATCGACACCGCTTCAGGCGAGATTGTAGAGGCAGACTACAAAATGAACGTTGATGTTAATGTAACTCACGCCAATGTTGCCGTGCTCAAAGATAAAAGCGCCTCTCTTAATATCACATATGAACAGCATTTTCCGGCAGATGATGATTATATGATGAAAACAAAAGGTGTAAAAAAAGCTTAAAAGCAACTGTTAATTTAAATTTCCCCAAATAAAGCACCCCTGAAGGTTTTGCCTTCAGGGGTGCTTATCTTTGTTATTAGTTGTATGTATAGTAAAAATAGTTGCCTATGTTAAGAGGTTCAAGTCTGTAAAACAGCCTAAACAGTTTTTTCTTAACCTCAGACTTTTTATACTCAATATTGTTTGTACAGGTAATCTTAAAGTCTTTAGGCTCTTTGTCAAAGGTGATTGTTTTTTCTTCTCCTTTTGCAAGACAAAAATAGTTTTCATCAGCTACGGCGTCACACTCAACAAATACGTTGTATGCAAAAGTATCACTTTTGAGAGTCATTTTATTGCCGTCAACCTTTGCGTCAATCTTTGCCTTTTTAAGACCGAGATTAACAGGAGCGGTAAATATTTCAGTTATTACCTCGCCGTTAAAGCAAAGCTGTAAAACTGTCTTTTTGTTTACCGAAACAGTATCTATTTCTTTAAAACTGTTTGGTTCTACCTCGATATCGTACGTGCTTTCCTGCGCTTTAGAGCCGTTAAACAGTTTAACATTAAGCTTAAAAGAAACTTTCTTCAGGGTGTCATTGTGAGCAAAAATAACAGCCTTTCCTTTTTCTTTTTTACAGCTTACAGTAACAGGTGCAAAAAACTCCTTTGCCTTGTACTGCAATGCCTTTGGCACTCCCTCAAAGTCCACCGATGACCAGCTGGGGCAGTTCCAAACATCGTTAAACTGCCAGAAAATAGAACCGTTGCATCTGCCCTTGTTTTGCCTGAAATGAATTGTGGCATTTTTAATGCATTCAGCCTGAACGATTCCTGTCAAATAGGGCAAATCCTCAAAATGCTTGGGAAAATCAAACATTTCGGTAAGATAAAACAGCATTTTTTTATTTCCGCCTACGCACTTTTGATGCCTGTTAAAGCTTGGAGAAGTTATATCGTATTCCTCAGGCGGTGCAAAGGTTTTAATTGCTTTCATAGACGGCAGTGACTCAAGACCGAACTCAGACAAAAATCTTGAATATCTTGTTGTGTAGTAGTCAAGCTTTTTAAGTCCGTGCCATACGTTCCACATATGAGTATCGCCCACGTTGTCGCTTGAATATTCTTTAAAGCACTCGCTTCCCATAGGGGAGGTGGGGATATATGATGCTTCTGTTAAATCCTTTATGTGTTCAGGCAGGATATGATAGAAAAACTTTTCATACGCCTTCATTATTTTTGTAGTTTTCGGCAGGTAGGAGAACATTACCTCCAACTCATTGTTTCCGCACCACAAGGCAAGACAAGGATGGGTATTAATCCTTTTTACATTTGCCGTAACTTCGTTGAGTACGTTAGCAGTAAAGTCATCTTCGTAAAAAGGATACATCTGACAGGCAAACATGAAATCCTGCCAAATCAAAATACCTCTTTCGTCGCACTGGCTGAGCAGGTATTCGTTTGAGTAGCTTGCCCCGCCCCAAACTCTTATAATATTAAAGTTTGATTTTTGAGCAAGGTCAAGGTAGTAATCCACGTCCTTTTCACTGCTGTCTTCATATATTGCCGAAAAAGGAATAAGATTTCCGCCCTTTGCAAATACTTTTTCACCGTTTAATACAAGGCAGAAATTACTGCCGTATTGGTCCTTGCTTGTGTCAAGATAAAGACTGCGAAGGCCAATCTTTTTTTCAAGCCTTTGTTCTTTATTCTGAAATACTACGGTATAAAGCGGTTGTTTTTCCTTTTGAGAAAGCTCATATGTGTACCACAGTTCAGGCAAAAGAATGACAAATTTTCCCTCATTGTTAGCTTCAATATAGTCGCCTTGAGGCGAAATTATGTAAATTCTTTCTGCATTATCAGCAGTTGCGGTTACTATTGCTTTTTCTTTTGTAGTGTTTTGGTGTATCTCTACATTTTCTATTCTGCTGTTATAACACTCCAGCTCAATATTGCCCGTTACTCCGCAGTAAGGAACGCAGGGTCCCCAGTCCCAGCCGAAATGGCAGGCAGGTTTTCTTATGTAGGGAATACCGTCAATGCCGTTTGGATTTTTGGGCAGGGGAGTTTCTTTCTGCCTTTTCTTAATGTAACTTACAGCACTGCTGAAATGAAGTTTTATTTCATTTTCTCCGATTTTTAAGTATTCTTTTATATCTGCATCAACCGGAATAAAAGCATTGTTGCTTTTAAAAACTTCCTTTGAATTGATGTAGCAGGTGCAAATGGTATCAAGACTTTCACAGCGTAAATTAATGTGTTCAAAAGCCATTTGCTCTGCTGTTATTTCAAAAGTACGTGAAAATACACGGTCTTTATCGCAAAGCTCTTCGCCTTCTTTGTCGTTTCCTGAAATTAACGGACTTGTTACATTGCCGTACTTTATAAGGTTTCCCACATCAGTTCCGGGAATATCTGCACTGTATGTTTTACTGCTTTCACAGTCCAGCATTGTCCATTTGCCTGAAAGGTTAATGCTTGTCATATGCTTCCTCACTCAGATTATTTTTTTGATTTTTTGTTTGCCTTTCTCATTGCAAGTTCGGCTTCTGCCTCTGCTTTTTTAGCGGCAATTATTCTTTCTTGTTCTCTTTCTTCTTCTTCAGCTTTTAATTTAGCCTCGTCATACATAGCGGCTATTTCGTCAAAATGACTGTAATTTTCTTCTTGGCTGAGAAGACGCTTGGCGTCGTTATAAGGCTTTGCGGCACGGTTGAATTTAGCAATTTCGTCTTGAAGAGCTTTTTGCTGTGACTGAACATCTTTTTTCTGTGCCTGAAGTTCCTTAACTTTGAGTTTAAGTTCTGCCGCAGTTTCTTTGTCGTTTTCTTTTTTAGCTTCGGTTTGTACTTTTACAAGCTCAAAGATTTCTGCATCAATCTCATTTTCCTTATCAAAAAGTTTGATAAGAGCAGACATATCAGGCTCCTCAAAAGCATTAAGGGAACCGTAATATTTGTCAAATGCCTTTTTAGCGGAAATCTTATTTTTAGAAATTTCAATTTCAAATTTTCTAAACGCCTTTTCGTCTGCAGTTTCTTTTGGAAGAGCCCGTGCATTTTTAAGCTCCTCTTTTACCTTGTTAATATCAATAGATTTTATACCGTCAAGTCCCTGTTCGAAAATCTCTTTTGATACCTGTACTTTGTGACGGAAAAGGTCTGAATTAAATTTGTCAAGCTCGTCACATACAAACTTGGAAATTTCAATTTCTTCGTTAAATTCCAGATCAGCTCTGTATTGTTTTTTAGCAAGCTTTCTTTCTTTTTTGTCACTTATTGACTTGTATGCGTTTTTATCTGTTTCTTTAGGCTGTGCCTGCGACATTTCTCTTGCCTCGTTTACCATATCAATCGCCTCAACTATCTGGCGGTTGCTTAAAGCGTTGTTAGCATAGTCCTCAAACAGTGAACGAAGCTGAAGAACACGGATTACACATTTTTGCTTTTTCTCCGTAAAGTCATAGAAGAAATACGGCACAACATTTAAAAATGCGCCAACGCCTGCCATTATAATAATAGCGGCCATCATTTTATAAAGCAGTCCCGGCTCGCCGGTGGTTACGTCTAATATATCAAAGGGTGATGCGTAACCGTTATTTTCGTGTACGCCGTAATATTTTTCAACAGCTGGTATAACAGATGATGTTGCAAGCTGAATAAGGTTTCCGATAGTGGCGACAGTTGAAAACATACCGTCGATTCTCTGCTCTGATTTGTACTGCTGGAAATCACGAATATCTGCCTGAATTGCAGGAGCAGTGATTTGTTCAAATGCACCGAACATCATATTGAAATATACGCAAATGAACAGCCACCAAATACTCCTCATATTAATGAGCATTGCAAGAATACATACTACGTTGATAAGGTTAATGGTAACGAGTACGTTTCTCTTACCAAAACGCCTGATAAAAAACGGAGCAAAAAGCATACCCCAGAATGAAGCGTTACCGATAAGGGTATTCATAAGGGTCATTATTTCGCCCTCACAGGTGTGACCGTATGTAAATGACCAGTTGATTATGTTGCTGTATGAAAGCTCAAGAAATCCGAGCCATCCTGCAAGGGATATAATCCAGAAATATTTGTTTTTTGCAACTTCTCTGAAAGCGTCTACAAATCTGATTTGAATTGTGTGAGTCTTTGCCTGAACTATTTTTTCCTTTGTATATCCAAAAACAACTATTGTAAGTGCTATACCGACAACGGCAAAAACGGGGTAGGACAGTCTGTAAACTTTAATGTCATACAGATTATTGTTTGCGGCATATTTTGCCACCAAGGGCAAAGCCATATTTATAATTGACGGAGCAAGTGAATAAACAATTGATTTAACTGCAAGAACGTCTGTTCTTTCCTGTGTGTTAGGTGACAGAACGTGTATAAGATTGGTATATGCGTCCTGGAAGAAATAGAAGAAGAAATGAAGCAGAATGTTAAAAATAAATACCAAAACACAGGTAGCAAAATATCCGCCTTCTTTGCCCAGTATGTTTTGGGTAAAAATAGTGTCCAGCTTCTCATAGGGGAACCATACGTATGCCAGTGCTATTATTGCCGTAGGAATACCCATTGAAAGCAGATACGGTCTGTACTTACCTGTTTTGCTTCGCGTATTATCAATCATATTAGCGCGAATTGCGCTTAAAGGAATATTGATAAATGTTGCAATAAGATAGATGATATACATATCGGTAGGTGATACACCGATAGCACCGCCGACTATCATATTTGTTGTGCTTACAATAAGCGTGCTTCCCAGTTGCATAATGAAAAATGCACCGATGCCGCCGCCTGAATAAGCCGCAATTTCTTTAAGGGACATATACTTTC
The DNA here is from genome assembly GCA_944385025.1 of uncultured Eubacterium sp. GTDB lineage: Bacteria > Bacillota > Clostridia > Oscillospirales > Acutalibacteraceae > Eubacterium_R. The sequence goes on along the minus strand of CALWVQ010000072.1, from coordinate 4,287 downwards.
CCTTTGGAGGTTCGTTCCAATAAAATCTGGCATAGTCGACTATACCTTTAGCTTTTGTTTTTAACTCAGCTATTGCCATTTAATCACCCTTTTCGCTTCTTTACAGATACACTACATTCTAACATACTGTTTGTAAAAAGTCTACAAAAAAAGACAATAAAAATGCCTGACTTTTGGTCAGACATTTTAATTTTTTTCTCTCATTATTTCTCTAAAAGTTTTGCCGTAATATTTTTTTAAAAGTCTTTGGGTCTGTCTTTCGCATACGCCGATTTTTTCTGAAAGCTGCGACAGCGTAAGTCCCTTGTCGTAAAGAAATGACTGCTCAATAATTACAAATCTTTTTTCATTTAAGTCCTGCACCTCTTCTTCAAAACTGCTGTTTGGCGGAGCTGTTATTCTGATTATTTCAGTCATCAGTTTTTTGCACAGGGCAGATATTGCCGATTGATAGTCAAGCTTCTTTTCTCTATATTCTTTTAAAAGCTCTTTAGCGGTACTCATACCGAAATTACGGCAAAAACAGAAGGAAGTTTCCAAAAAAAGAGCAGCTATTTTGTTTGCTTTTTTTGCGTCTTTAGCCTGAATTGTTACAAATACGTCTTGGGTTTTATCAAGAGGATCGGTAATCTGACTGTGATTTACACAAGGTCCTGTAATAAAAAAGTCACCGCTTTTCAAATGGTACTCTTTATTGTCAGTAACCAGTTTTCCTTTTCCACCTGTAATAAAATGAAGCTCATAACTGTTTTTCGCATGGGAGTGCATTGATATGTTTTCACTCAGTTCTCCTCCGCCCAAATCAGTTATTTCAAATATGACGTTATTCCATTTAAACTCTATCATACTGCCACCGTATTGCGTTAAATTACTGTCAAAAAGTATTATATCACAAACACGACATCTTTTCAATAACAATGTCGCATTTGCTTTTTCCTTATATGATAAAATACCCTTGAATAAAATAAGAGGTGAAATTTTATGAACAGATTAAAAAAAGTTATTTCTGTTTTGCTGTGCGGTGTAACAATAGGGTGCAGTATGGCATCCTGTGCCAAAACAACCGTAAGCACTGAAATTATCAGCAGTCTTTTTACCGATTTGTCCAAGGTTTCCTATTCTATGGATTACACACAGCTTAAGGATAATAAGACTAACAAAGAAAACAGTTGGCGTCAGGGTATGGTGTCAGGCAACGGAATGCAGGGATTTATTACAAGCGGTTCTCCCTATGAGGATACTTTTATCTATCAAAATATGCATTTCATTATGCCTAACGATAATCCTCGTTATTGTCCCGTAGTTTCCGACGAACTTGAAACAGTTAAGCAGGCAATCGTTAAGGGTGAAGATATTGTGGACGACGCAAGCTATGACGACGTGTATTCATATCACCCCGGAGCTCAGATGAGAATGACTATGGATAAAAACGGTATTGACGAATATGTAAGATATACCGATTACGAAACAGGTCAGGTAGGCGTTTATTACAGCGATAAGAGCGGAGAGTGGAACAGAAAGGCGTTTACTTCGATGGCTGACGGTGTTGTAATTACACAGATTGAAAAGTCGTCGCAGGATGCAAAGGTAAATATGACCCTTTCTGTTGACGATATTTCAACTCTCGCTAAATTCGGAAACAAAACAGAAACCGGTATAAGATACAAAAAAATAGTTTCCGACAGCGCTGACAGTATCGCAATGGTTGCCCATTATCCCAGCTTTGAGGAAAGTGAACTTAAAGACGGAGGATACGGCACTCTTACTTATGTAATTAATGTAGGAGGAAATAAGGAAAAAGTTATTCTTGACACAATAAATGAGGAAGAGCAGTATGTGGGTGACGGCAATCAGGCTGTTAAGATTACAGATGCCGATGCAGTTTATCTTGTTACTGTTTCTGACAGAACTCATAATATGGGAAGTATTGATGATTTTGCCTCACAGGAAAGCTATCCTCTTTTAGACGAAATGTATTCTACCGTTAAAGCTGTTGCTGACAAGTATTCATCAAACGGAAGTTTTGATTATGAAACGGCTCTTAACAACCACCTTGCTGTGTATCAGCCTCAGTTTGATGCTGTTACCATTGAGCTTGGCGATGAAAATACAAACGTTTCAAACGAGGCTCTCCTGAAAGAACAAAAGGGAAGCGACGAACTTAACAGCGAACTTCTTGAAAGAGCTTATTATTCTGGCAGATACGCTTATCTTTGCTGTGCAGGATATTCAACAAGCCGCCTTTACGGAATGTGGACAGGCGAATGGGATGCAAGCTGGGGAAGCAAATATACTATGGACGCAAATGTCAATCTCCAAACTTCCTCAATGAATACAAGCAATATTTCTTCTGCACCTATAGGTTATACATATTTCATTTTAAGACAGCTTCCCGACTGGGAGGAAAACGCCTATGCAACTCACGGATTTACCAACGCTATTCAGGCTCCTGTAAATACAGACGGCGACAAGGCTGTTATTACTGAAACCTGTTATCCTTATCCTTTCAGATACTGGAATGCAGGCACATCTTGGATGATTCAGCCTCTTTACGAAACTCTCAAGACTTACGGCAACATTAATATTCCTTTAAGCGATGAGTTTGATTTGAATGCCGTTAAGTCAATCCTTGACATTGACGACAATAAGCTGGCGCAAATTAATAAGCAGGGTTATATGAAACTTGAGGAGGATATACTTTATCCGTTGCTTGTTAAGAGCGTTAATTATTGGGAGCAGATGTTCAGTCCTGAGTATTACACAGCAGCAGACGGCTCTATTCACTATGAAGAGGGTAAAACAAAGTTGAATGACGGAGAAACTTATTGTATTCTTCCAAGCTATTCTCCCGAAAACAATCCGTCAAATTATCAAAGTCCATCAACTGCAAACTGTGCAATTGATATTTCAGCCTGCAAAAATAATATTGAAATGCTTTTGGATGTTGCAAGCCGTGTAGACCCTGATGCAGATACAAGCAAATGGGAGTATATGTACGAAAAAGTGCCTCCTTACCTCTATGACGAAACAGGCGCTCTTAAAGAGTGGGCAACAACCTCATTTGAGGAAAATAACGAACACAGACATTTAAGCCATTTATACGGCGTATGGCCATTGTTTGAGGCTCAGGATAATCCTGAACTTGTAGAGGCATGCGAGCAGGCGATAGCAAACCGTGAAAGCGAAAATGAGGCTTCTCACGCACTTGTTCACCGTTCACTTATTGCTGCAAGACTTAAGGACAGAGAGAGCCTTACAGAAGCTCTTACAGATTTGATGAATCATAAAATCCACTATGATTCACTGCTTACAAACCACGACTATGACAGAGGAAGCGGATACTGCACAGATTTTGCAATCGGCTACCTTGGAATAATCAATGAAAGTCTTGTCTTCTCAAATACAGGCGATATTGAGATTCTTCCTGCTGTGGCAACTACAGGTTTTGAAAAAGGTAAAATAACAGGAATAAAAACAAGAACGCAGGCAACAGTATCATCTCTTGAATGGGATTTGACTGCAAAAACGGCAACAGTTGAAATTAAGTCGGACATTGACCAGACAATTGAAATTTCAAGCCCAATGAGCGATGACAGTCAAAAGGTACAGTTCAAAGCCGGCGAAAGCAAAACATTTGAATTTACCCTTAAATAATAAAAACCCCTTGAATGTTTTAATTCAAGGGGTTTGTTTTTTATTGTTCTTTTTTGTCCTTCTTTTTAAATATTATAAGCTTACTGAAAATGTAGTTAAGAATAACAATGACAACCTGCATTATTACTTTTGCAATTAAGTTGCCGTTTACATCGAAATCTAAAATTTCAAAGCCTATTGTGCCGATATTCATTTTGTCTATCATAAGCCAAAGTCCAAGTTCCTCAACGCCAAGGCTGAACAGCCTTGCACCGAAGAAACCTATTAACTCTCTTACTACGACATTAGGTTTCCAGCTTTTAGACTGAAACACCCATAATTTGTTGGTGAAATAAGCAAATATAACCGTGATAATCCAACTTATAACATTGGAAATCATATACAGATGCTCGCCTAATATTACGTCGAATATTTTAAACGAGCCAATGCTTACTATCGTGGCAAGCACGCCGAAAAACACGTAGTTTATAAGCTCTTTATATTTATTAAAAAGTTTTTTTATCGTTTCAATCATTTGTTTTTCAGTTCCTTAAACCTGTCGTTTGCTTTGTGAAGCTCCATTTCAAAATCCTGTCTGTTTTTCTGCTTCATAGTGTCAAGTACAAGACCGGAGAAATAACTGATAATTGAAGC
>CALWVQ010000071.1 GCA_944385025.1 uncultured Eubacterium sp. | reverse complement strand
ACGTTTATGAAAGAGAATTGGTATACGAAAGCGTGTGCGAATAAACAGTTAAAGCCGATTGATCTTCAATCGGCTTTTATTTTGCAAAGTTATTGCGGTTTGTCTGTAAATATTATAAAATATCTGTGAGGGCATAAATAAAAATCGAAATGATTTTGCGGTGGTAATATGAAATCTGCACTTGATAAGAAGGAATATAACAGAGGCAAAACGCTAAAGGATTTTTTTAAAGAACTTAAATGGCATCAAAAAATCCTGCTTGCTGCAACTTATTCGTTTGGGTTAGTGCAGTTTGCCCGTTCAATTTGTATGTATATTATCAGTGCTATGTTTATTTTAGACCCTACTTTTTCATCAGTGGATACGATTGGTGAATTTATTTGCGATTATTTTTTAATGGCGTTAATATACTGGGGTGATTTGCTTTTGCCCCCTGTGGTTATGATAATGAATATTATATCTTTAAAAATGCGTAAATTCAGTTATCTGCTCTGCTTAATCAACGTGGTGATAGTATTTTTTTGCAGTAATATCGGAGTTGTAAGCGAACTGCTTAAAGAGTGGTTTTGATATATTTATCGGAGGAAAAATGGGAAATAAACTTGAGGCTTTGGGAGAGCTTAGTAAGCTCTTGGAAAACGAGCTTGATTTTGATTATAGCGTAAATGAAAAGTATATATTTAATCTCAACGAGTTTGAGAGAATGTTAAAAAAACCTTTTGCTGAGAAGGACAAAATGATTTTTTACAGAGGGGAAAGGAAAAACGATATTTCACGCCCTCTTGTCCCTACTCTTTTGAGAAACAGGGAGCTTCTTCTTAAAGACAATCAGCTTGTGGTGGACATCGACAGCAAATTTTTAAGGGACTTTTTTGCTGACAAGGGTCAGTTTTTAAACGTGTATGAAAAACTTTTTTCAAAAGTGTCGGAATATCGCCTTTACGAGCTTTGTTCTTTTTCACAGCACTACCTTAATTTTTCACCCTTTGTAGATTTTACGAAATCTCTTTATGTTGCCCTGTCTTTTGCGCTGAAGGGAAAAGACAGCGTTGACGAAGATTTTGTAATTTATACCGCAGAAATTCCCAATCCCGACTATTACACAAACGATATTGTTGTGGCGGAATGCTGGCTGAACGACTACAAGGTAAGCGTTTATAACTCTCCTGATGAACTGCTGAAATTAAAACATATTTCTTTAAGCCCGTCTGCTGTGAAGAGGGCGAAACAAGCGTTGGAAAACCGTGTTCGCCAATCCTCACCAAAAGCAAAGCTTATTGATATTCCTACAAATGATTTGGTTAAATATCAGCAGGGCGTATTTCTTATGCTTACTGATTTTTCAATGTTTCATAAGTCTTATCTTACAAAAAATTTAAGGGAAGATTTTTGCATTACAAAATATATAATCAGTAAAGAACTTTGTCCCCAGCTTAATCAAATGATTTCAAAAGAGGCTCCGTGGTATGAATACGACTGTATTCTCGATGTAAAAACAGCTATGCAAAGAGCAGCAAAGTCAAATCGAAATTTTTCAACCGATAAATAGATGAATAAAACATATATCAGTTAGATTTTCGAGTAAGCCTATTTAAATAATCTAAAAAAACACCCCCGAACAATAAGTTCGGGGGTGTTTTTTATCAGTCATTTCCTTTTGCTTCTACAAGAGTACACTCCACATCAAATGTTTTAATTTCCTGTCCTTCTATTCTTGCGATAGTGAGGGTGATTTTATCACCGGGTTTTGAATCTGCCAAAATAGAGGTCATCACGTCTGTGGAAGTCATCGTTTTGCCCTCAACGGCAACTATCATATCATATTCCTTAATGTCCTTGCTTGCAAGGTCGCTGTCCTCGTTAACAGCCCTAATTACCATTGTACCTTCTGCATCTTTAAAGCCTGCCTGTGCAAGTGCATTAAGCACGTTTTCATAGTTGCTGAAGCTGGTGATAGGGTTGTACTGAATACCTAATTTTGCTCTGCCCTCAACGTAGCCTACTCTTATAAGGCTGTTGGCAGTTTCCACTGCTGTGGTGGACGGAACGGCAAAGCCCATTCCCTCATATTCTGTTGAGGCAATTTTTGAAGAGTTAATTCCTATTACCTGACCCTGCATATTGAAAAGTGCGCCGCCGCTGTTGCCCGGGTTTATTGCGGCGTCTGTCTGAATACATTCTGTATCATATCCGATTGATGATGATACGGGACGGTCAAGAGCAGAAATATATCCGCTTGTTACGGAATTCATAAATTCAAGTCCGCCGGGGCATCCGATTGCTACTACCTGCTCGCCGACTACAAGATTTTTGCTGTCAGCAAATTCAGCAATTTTAAGACCTGTTTTGTTTACGGAAAGTACACCTATATCGGTTTGACTGTCAAAACCTACCATACTTGCCTCAAGCTCGGTGCCGTCGTTTAATGTAACTGTAAAGCTGTCGCCGTCGCTGATAACGTGGGCGCAGGTGAGAATATAAGTTTTACCGTTTTGCTCGCTCATAATTACGCCTGAGCCTTCGCCGGCAACAATAGGTTCATCGCTGGTATTTCCGTTTCCGTAGTTGTAGAAATAGTTATAAGCGTCAGTTTGCTGGGAATAAACAGCTATACCTACACAGCTGTCCATTGCCACGTCTGCAACGCCTGCTACCGTGTAATCATCGCCGTCCTTTAGGGGAACTTCCTCGCTGGAAGAGATTGAAGCACCGGCATCAGAGTTATCCTGTGACTGAGTAGTGTTGTCGGAATTGTTGTCAGAGGTGGCAGTATCCCCTCCTAAAAGGGATATTCCTATTCCTACGCCTGCCGCAATAAGACAAACAGCCAGCACAATAACAATTATTTTTGCCGCCTTGCTTTTCTTCGGCGGCTTTTTATCGCCGCCGGACTGTTGCGAGGGGTCTGTGTAATAAGTTTGGTTGTTGCCGTTTTGGTTGTTTTGCGGATTTGATTGGGTACTACCGTACGCATAGTGATATGTGGTGTTGTTGTTTTCCTGCGGCGGAGTGTAGTATGTGCCGTTTTGCTGTGAGTTTTGGTTAGTACTGTTTCCCGTTGGCTGATAGTAGTCCGGACGAGGAGAACTGCTGCCGCTGTTTTCCCCGCCGAAATCTTTATTTTCAAAATCGTTCATTGTTACTTTGTCTCCTTTTTATAGATGGGGTTGTAGGATTTGGGAAGAGTGAATACAAACTCTGCAGTAGTATCGTTTTCACTGAGCGCCCAAATTTTTCCTGAATGCATTTCCACCATCATTTTTACTATATAAAGTCCTAAGCCGGCGCCTTTTGCGTCAAGACTTCGGGATTTATCTACCTTGTAAAATCTTTCAAAAACTTTCGACAATTCATCAGATTTGATTCCTATGCCGCTGTTTTTGATATGAACCTCGATTTCCTTGTCCCTGTCCATCATCGTAACTTGAATATATCCGCCGTTGTCAGTAAATTTTACGGCATTGTCAAATATGTTGTAGATGACCTGATAAATCATATCTGAATCAGCTACAATGTGGGTGGGAGACAGTTCCTCCAGTCCTCTTATTTCAATATTCTTTTCTTCTATCTTTTGCTCAAACGTCAAAAGTATGTGAATTATCTGCTCGCTGATGTCATAATTTGTAGGCTTCATCTCAAAGCTGCCGGACTCGATTTTGCTCATATTTAGCATAGCAACAACGAGTCGAGAAAGTCGTCGAATTTCACCACTGACAATTCCCAAATAGTAATTTTCTTTTTCCTTAGGAATAGTTCCGTCTAAAATACCGTCAATAAATCCGCCTATTGACGTCATCGGTGTTCTTAATTCGTGTGAAACATTAGAAACAAAATTACGCCTTGATGATTCAAGAGAGTCAAGGCTGTTTGCCATATCGTTAAAAGCTCTGCCCAAATCTGCAAGCTCATCGTTTCCCGACACTTTTACCCTATATGAAAAGTCGCCTATCGCAAACTTTTTGGTGGCGGCGCTCATTTGTCGCAGCGGTTTTACGAAATTTTTTGTCAGCACTGCAATACATAAAAATGCAATGATGATACAGGCAAATGCACTGGTAATAAACATACGCAAAACGGCGGCGGTAATTCCTTCTCCGCTGGTGGCGGTAGTGGCAAAAACAGAGCCGATAATGTTGCCGTTGCTGTAAACAGGGTAGCCTACAATATATGAACGCTCTCCGCTTACAGACCCTGTGCCTACATATCCGCCCTCATACACTTTTTTGAGCAGCGTATCGCCCACAGTTGCAGTATTGTGAATAGGACAGTCAGGCAATTTTCCGTAATACGGCACGCCGTCTGCCTTTTCTTTGCACAAAACAATATTTCCCTCAACATCGCACACAAAAATATCAGCATCAATAGACGCCGATATTATGGAAAGAGAAGAGCAAAGCACGCCCTTTTCCAAAGTGTAGTTATCATTCATATCCTGTGCGATAAAGGTAGAGCCTATACTGTCTACTACCGAACGAACATTTTCTTTCAGCAGTTTTGTGTTTTCGCTTTGAGTATAAGCACTTACAAGTAACGTTAATGTGGTGCCGAGTATAGTCAGCACCACAAGAAAAATTGTTGCAAAAAGTATAAAATACTTTGCGAATATGTTGTTTCTTATATATCCGTTGTTTTTGATAAAACTCTTGATTTTTCCCGAATCTAAAGACATTTTATTTAGTCCTTTGTTTCAAATTTATATCCTACGCCCCAAACGGTTTTTAATGACCATTTGTCAGACACGCCCTCAAGCTTTTCACGCAGTCTTTTTACGTGAACGTCAACGGTACGGGAGTCGCCGTAGTAATCAAAACCCCATACCTCGTCAAGAAGCTGGTCGCGGGTGTAAACCCTGTTTGGATTTGAAGCAAAGTGGTATATAAGCTCAAGCTCTTTAGGGGGCGTATCCACAGGTACTCCCTTTACTTTAAGCTCATAGTTTACAATGTTGATTTCAAGGTTATCATATACGACTGTCTTTTTTGAATTGTCGCTGTCAGACTGACTGCCGTTAGTTCTTCTTAAAACAGCTTTAACGCGCGCCATAACCTCTTTAGCGTCAAAAGGTTTTGTCACATAGTCGTCTGCTCCAAGCTCAAGACCCAACACCTTGTCAAATGTCTCGCCTTTGGCGGTAAGCATTATGATAGGAGCGCTTGATGTTTTTCTGATTTCACGGCAAACCTGCCAGCCGTCCATTTTTGGAAGCATAATGTCAAGTAATACAAGTTCGGGAGACTTGTTTTGAAACATATCAACTGCCTGCTGACCGTCGTTTGCAATAAATACGGTATAGCCGTCGTTTTCAAGATAGAGTTTTAAAAGTTCGCAGATATTAGGGTCGTCATCGACCACAAGAATTTTTGTTCCCATTTCTTTTCTCCTTTTCAAATTAATGCCATTTTAGCACTATAAATTGTAGTTTTTTTGTTCAAAAGGTAAACAATTTTTTAAGTTTTTTAACTTTTCTTTAATTTCCGATTACTAATATTTTACCATTCTTTGCCCCGTTTTACACAGCTTTCTACGTGGTCTATAAACTGCTTTGCACATCTGGGCGAACGTCCTCCTCTTCTTGTTGCCCAGCGCTCTGCCTTTTCACAAAGCTCCTCCAAGTCAACCTCCATTTTTCTGTCTATGGCGATTTTTTCAACTATATCAAGATATTCCGCCTTGTTAGGATTAAGGAAAGTAATGGTAAGACCGAATCTGTCTGACAGGCTTAACTGCTCCTGCATAATGTCGTTTTTATTAATGTCGTTTTGTCTGTCTGAAAAGCTTTCTCTAATCAGATGACGCCTGTTTGAAGTGGCATAAATCAGGGTGTTTGATTGCTTGCCTGAAAGCGAACCTTCCAGCGCCGCTTTAAGCTCGCTGAATGAACTGTCGTTGGAGTCAAAGCTTAAATCGTCAATGTAAATTATAAATTTCATAGGTGAATCTGAAATTGCCTCTCTGATAAGAGTCAGATCACTTACGGCGCTTTTAGGTATTTCAATCATACGCAGACCTTGACTTTTGTATTCATTTAGTATTGCGTGAACAGTAGAACTTTTGCCTGTTCCTCTGTCTCCGTAAAGAAGCACGTTGTTTGCAGGATGACCTGCCACAAATCCCTCTGTGTTATCTACAACACGCTGACGCTGATTTTCATAGTTTTTTAAATCTGTAAGAGTTATAGGGTCAACGTATTTTATCGGAACTATCTCCTTGTTTCTCCAAGTAAAAGCAATGTGCTTTGTGAAAACTCCGTATCCGTTTGTTTTGTGGTAATCAATAAGGGCGTTTATCTGGTCTTTCCAATTTTCAGTAAGCGGCAAAGCAGCAGCGCCTGTTTCCCAGCTTGGAATTGTTTGCAGTACTTCTTTTATGTCGCCGTCTTCAACGCAGTGGGCAATATCCTGTGCCGTAACTGATGATATTATCTCAAGTTTTTCCAAATCGGACTTAACTGCATCAATAACAGCTTTTCCCAAATCTTCAACTTTTCCCCCGCAGGCAGCCTCTGTAAAGGGGTTGTCGTCGTTAAGTATACATTTTGATATATATTTTTTGAGAGAACCGTGTTGTGCCACGGTTTTAAAAAACTGACTCTGATTTTTTAAAACGTTTTCACTGTTAACGCTGTCAATAAGGTTATAGAGAGCGTTTATAACCCGGTCGTTTTTTAGGTCATACACGCAAAGAGAGTCTATATAGTATTTAATTTCTGTAAGCTTGTCCACACAATCACCTCCGCCTGCAGTGAACATACTTATGTAGCTTATATATAAGTATAATAAAACATTATTACAAATTTTACAAGTGATAAGTTGGGAATTGTTTATAATGCACAGAAAAAGGAAAAATGACGCCTCTATATTGTAAGACATCATACAACGTATTGACTTTTTGCACCTGTTTGTGATATTATGACATAAAAGAGGTGCGGCTATGATTAAATCAGCTATGCTGGCAGACAGTACTGCCCAGCGTATTATGAAAATGATAGAAGAGGAAAACCGTTTTTCCCCCGAGGACAAGCTTCCTAACGAAAACGATTTGGCGCAGGAGTTAGGTGTAAGCCGTTCTACATTGAGAGAAGCGGTAAAAATTCTCACAACAAACGGCGTTTTGGAAATAAGAAGAGGAAAAGGAACGTTCGTTACATCTAATATAGTAATTAATTCAGAGGACTTGAGCGACATTGCTTCAGGGCTTGACGATTTGTTTGAAATGAGGCTTATGTTTGAACCGGATTGCGCTTATTTAGCGGCGCAGAGGGCTACTGACGAAGAAATAGAAACCATCTGCTATTACGGAGAACAGGTGGAGAAAAAGATACTCAGCGGCGAGGACAGAACTGTGGAGGAGCAGAAATTCCACGAAAGCATCGCCAACGCCACCCATAACTCTTTTGTAAAGCAGTTTATGCCCATAATATTTAACGCAATCAAAAAAGGCGTTGTAGTTTTAATGAAAAACCACGACGTAAGTCAGGATAATCTTAACGATGACAGGTTGATAATGGAATTTATAAAGAAAAGGAATCCCGAGGGCGCAAGGACGGCAATGAGGCTTCATATTATCCACGCACTTGAGGGTTTGAAAAAATAAATAAATTTGTTATTGACATTAGACATCGTACAAGATATAATAAGAATTGTTAAAAATATTTATGAGTCATCATACAACTCATATTTAAAATTTGGAGGAAACTAAAATGGCAGAAGCAAAGATTTTTTATGAATCAGATTGTAATCTTGACGTACTCTCAGGCAAAACCGTTGCTATTATCGGTTTCGGCTCACAGGGTCACGCACACGCACTTAACCTTCACGAGAGCGGCGTAAACGTAATCGTTGGTCTTTATGAGGGTTCAAAATCATGGAAGCACGTTGAGGAACTCGGACTTAAGGTTATGACAACAGCAGAGGCTACAAAAGCTGCTGACGTTATTATGATACTTACTCCTGACGAGAGACAGGCTGCTATCTACAAAAAAGATATTGAGCCAAATCTTACAGAGGGCAAGGCTCTTGCATTTGCTCACGGCTTTAACATTCACTTTAAGCAGATTGTACCTCCTTCAAACATCGACGTATTTATGATTGCTCCAAAGGCTCCGGGTCATACAGTACGTTCAGAGTACAAAGAGGGTAAAGGTACTCCTTGTCTTGTTGCTGTATATCAAGATGCAACAGGTCACTGCCTTGACGTAGCTCTTGCTTACGGTGCAGGTATCGGCGGCGCTCGTGCTGCAATCCTTGAAACAACATTTAAGTGCGAGACTGAAACTGACCTCTTCGGTGAGCAGGCAGTTCTTTGCGGCGGTGTTACAGCTCTTATGAAGGCTGGCTTTGAAACACTTGTTGAGGCTGGTTATGACCCAAGAAACGCTTACTTTGAGTGTATCCACGAGATGAAACTCATCGTTGACCTTATCTATTCAGGCGGCTTCTCTAAGATGAGATACTCAATTTCAAATACCGCAGAGTTTGGTGACTACGAAACAGGCAAGCGTCTTATCACAGATGAAACTAAGAAGGAAATGAAGAAAGTTCTTGAAGAGATTCAGGACGGTACATTCGCTTCCAAGTTCATCACAGAGAGCAACAACGGCTGGGCTCACTTCAAAGCTAAGAGAGAGCTTGAGGCTTCTCATCAGCTTGAAAGTGTCGGCGAGAAGATTCGTGCAATGTACAGTTGGAACGGCGAAGACAAGTACGCAGAAAAATAAACTTTTTAAGCGCCAAAAGTGCATTATTGTTAAAGAATACCGACCATTTGCTTTTGGTCGGTATTTTTTTCTTGCTTTTTATACAAAAACCATTTAAAATATTAGAACATTACAAATAATATAGTTAACCGGGTTTTATGTGTATTATTAATGAGGAGGATTTATGTCAGAGAAAAAAAGAAGTAACTTTAAAGGCTCTGTCGGTTTTGTTCTTGCGGCAGCAGGCAGTGCGGTAGGCCTGGGAAATATTTGGCGTTTCCCTTATCTTGCAGCAAAGGATCACGGCGGAATATTCATCTTTTGCTATATTATTTTAGCGCTGACTTTTGGTTTTACGCTTTTGATTACCGAAATTTCAATAGGCAGAAAGACAAAGCAAAGCCCATTGACTGCTTACGGTAAAATTCACAAGAAATGGTCGTTTATCGGAAGTCTTGCCACCCTTGTGCCTGTAATTATTTTACCCTATTACTGCACAATAGGCGGATGGGTTTTGAAATATTTCTTTGCATTTTCAACAGGCTCGGCAGGAGATACTGCGGCAGACGGTTATTTTACAGGCTATATTACTCAACAGGTAGAGCCAGTTATTTGGATGATAGTTTTTGTGGTGTTTACTGCTGTTACCGTTTTCGGAGGAGTAAACAAGGGAATTGAAAAATTAAGCCGCATACTGATGCCGATACTTGTTGTCTTAATTGCGGGAATCAGCATTTATTCCCTTACCCTTGAATATACCGACGCACAGGGCGTTACAAGAACAGGTCTTGAGGGACTTAAAATTTACGTTGTACCTGATTTTACAGGAATTACTGCAAAGGATTTCTTTGTGATTCTTATGGACGCTATGGGTCAGCTCTTCTTTTCCATTAGCGTTTCAATGGGTATTATGATTGCCTACGGTTCCTACGCCGGCGACAAGACAAATCTTCAAAAATCAATTAACCAAATTGAAATATTTGACACCGCAGTAGCCCTTCTTGCAGGAATGATGATTGTTCCGGCAGTTTATGTGTTTATGGGCAGAGAAGGTATGGATTCGTCAGGTCCCGGTCTGATGTTTGTATCACTTCCCAAGGTGTTCAGTAATATGGGAATTGTGGGAACAATTATCGGAGTATTGTTTTTCCTCACCGTTATTTTTGCGGCGGTTACATCTTCCGTTTCCGTTATGGAAGCAATTGTTTCCAGCATTATGGATAAATTCAAGTTTTCAAGAAAAAAGAGCACAACTATCGTGCTTATCTATGCTCTTGTAGGCGGACTTGTTGTATGCTTTGGCTATAACATTTTCTATTTTGAACTTAAACTGCCAAACGGTTCGGTAGGTCAGATTTTGGATGTTATGGACTATATAAGCAACTATATTCTTATGCCTCTTGTTGCTCTTCTTACCTGTATCCTTATCGGCTGGGTTGTTAAACCTAAAACGGTTATTGAAGAGGTTACAAAAAACGGCGAGAAATTCCCGCGTAAAGTTATATATAATGTAATGATTAAAGTGGTTGCTCCCGTGCTTTTGTTTGCACTTCTTCTCCAGTCATTCGGAGTGTTTTAACAGCGGAAAAGTTAGTTCCCACGCAGTATTGTTTGTTAGTTTGACTTAATGAAAACAAAGGGTTTTTAAATTATGTTGAGAGAAAAACAAAATTTACCATTTGCGAATTATATAAAAGCTTTTTTGCTTGCCATAACGGCAAGTATGTCAATGTTAATTTCAAACGGAACCTATCCTGCCACACAGCAGGCAAAAGAACAGCTCGGAAGCAGACTTGCCGTAATGATTTGGCAGATAAAAAGTTCGTTTAATGATATTGATTATCCTTTTTTTCTTGTTATAGTGCTTTTATTTGTGGCTTTTGTATATTTGCTTCCAAAGGTTAAAAAACAAAACATTAAATATGGAATACTGTTTGCAGTAATTGCGTCGTTGTTTATTCTTCTTTGTGACAGTTACGCAGATTTAAACAGTTGGGATAAATTGTTCGGTAGTACTACGGCGATTTTCACATCGTGTTTAAGAGGAATTGGCATATCTGTGCTTTGCTTTTTTGTGTTTGATTTAGTTAATAGAATCAGCATTGAAAAGGTTGAAGAAGATTTAAAAAACAAAAGAAACATTTTCTTTAAATTTGCTTTAGTAATATTTGTTTGCTGGATTCCTTATTTTGTGATTTTATCTCCCGGCGCATTGGGGATGGATACAAGAGACCAGTTAGCACAAGTTACAGGAAACATAGACATAGCAATGTCGTATAAATCAATAATCAGTGACCCTGAAGTTACACTTATTAATAATCATCATCCTGTGTTTCACACGCTGTTGTTAGGTGCTTTTTTGAAATTGGGCGAACTGGCAGGCTCGTATTTTTTCGGCATTGAACTTTACTGTATATGCCAAAGCATAGCATTTTGCAGTGTTTTATCATATTGTTTAATAAAACTGAGACAATATGGATTGTCTAAATCATTGTCCAGACTTGTTTTGATTTTCTTCGCCCTGTTCCCTTTGTTTCCGCTATGGAGTATGGCTACTTTTAAGGACATTCCTTTTGCCATTGTTTTTCTTTTTTTAACCGTTCTTTTATACGATGCGTTTAAGTACCCTGAAAAATTCAATAAGTTAAAATATTTTGCGTTAATTGTTGCTGTCCTTCTATTAATGCTTTTTAGAAACAATGGATTTTATTTAATTATTGCCTTCTTACCATTTGTTGTTATTCACTACAGAAAAGATAAGAGATTTTTGCTAAAAATAGTTTCTGTTCTAATTATTCCTATTGTTGTGTTTAAAGTGGGATATGAGGGTTGGTTTTTTAACGCTCTCGGAATCCAAGAAGGCAGTCCTCGTGAAATGCTTTCCGTTCCTTTTCAGCAGACAGCAAGGTATATTGATGAATATGAAAACGAGATAACTCCTGAAGAAGAGGATGCCATACTTACGGTTTTAGGAGGACATGAGATGTTGCTTCACGACATAGCAGAATTATATAATCCTGCCATAAGCGATTATGTTAAATCTACATATAATAAATACACTCAAACAGACGATTTGATAAATTATTTTAAAGTCTGGTTTGCTCAGTTTACCAAACACCCGTTAGTATATGTTGAGGCGTTTTTAAATCTAAATTATACTTGGTTTTGTTTTGATTCATATAGGGATATGTATTATTACAACGGAATAACAGATCCGAAAATTCCTGAATATTTTGATGGTCTTGATAATCCCGAATCTTTAGACGGTGAAAGAATGATTGTAGAACAGGCAGTTAGGACACTGGCAGGAATTCCTTTGCTTAACTGTATTTTTGAATTTTCTTTCTACACTTGGCTGTTTGTAATTTCGTTTATTGTAATGCTTATCAGAAAAAAATTTAAAGAACTTCTTGCATGTTTACCGTTGTTTGGTAATTATGCATTATCTTTTTTAGGACCTGTCGGCTATATCCGTTACGCATTACCTATGATAATAAGTGCGGTGTTTGTAATATTCATTACCTTTTCAAAAAAGAAAAATGAGTGCTATAACCAAAAGGATAAAATAACAGGGGAGGAGAACGAAATATGGATAAAATAGCAGTTTTAATTCCTTGCTATAACGAGGCAGTAACCATCAAAAAAGTAATTAACGACTTTCAAAGAGAACTGCCCGAGGCAACCATTTACGTTTATGACAAC
>CALWVQ010000070.1 GCA_944385025.1 uncultured Eubacterium sp. | reverse complement strand
AAACAGCAGTAGCAAACGTTTCGTCATTTCCTTTAATTATCTTAATCTTTTTGCCGATAACCATTGAGTGAGTACGATAGTAGTCGATAAATATTTCATAATCGCCTGTGTTAATTTCCATTAGCTTGTCAACTACCCCAGCCACAAGTTGATTTTTGTTTATATCGGCGTTAAGAACCCCGGCAATATCCTTTAATTCTTCGGGAAATGCACCCTCTTTAAGATTTATGCCTATTCCTACAATAACGCTGTCCACGGTGCCGTCCTCAAAATTTGTTATCGCTTCGGTAAGAATACCGCAGATTTTTTTGCCGTCAAGATAGACGTCGTTTACCCATTTGATTTGAGGCTTTTTATCTGTGAGATTTTCAATTGCCCAACACACTGCTACCGATGCGGCGGTTGTGGCTGTTACTGCATTTTTAAATGAGGTGTTGGGTCTTAAAACAAGGCTGAAATATATACCTGAATTCTTAGGAGACACAAAGGTTTTTCCCTGACGTCCACGCCCTGCAGTCTGCTGGTCTGACACTACAAGGAACACACCCTCTTTACCCTGTGCCAACAGTTTTTTACACACATTATTTGTGGAATCTACGCAGGGGTAATAAAGAACTTCAACTTTTGATTTGAGTTTGCTCTGAATTGATTCAGACGAAGTTATATCTTTATCTTCACAAATACGATACCCCTTATTCGTAACGGCGTCGATTTTATAACCGTTGTCTGTTAAAGACTTAACGGCTTTCCACACGGCAGCTCGGCTTTTACCGTACTTGCGAGCCAAATACTCGCCGCTTATATAGTCGTTATTTTTGAAAAGTTCTGAAAGAATATCTTTTTTTAAAGACATTGTAAACCCTCCTCAGACAAAAGGTTGTCAATATTGTCAGTCAAAAAGCACCCCACAGGGTGCTTTATTATTTGTTTATATAGAAAATTGCAAAGGTTTTCGGTCCGCAATGAGCAGAGATTGTGCATCCTGCCTTTGCTTCAATAACTTCTTCAAAAACATTTTTGCTTTTTATTACTTCCTTTGCATACGCAATTATATCAGGACTCACATCTCCGCTGTTTGCAATAACGATTCTTGAAGGGTCAATGTTTTCAACATCTCTCAAGCTGTCGTTAATATACTGCTTGTAAACAGCCTCTATTTTACCGCGGTATTTTTTTGCCACGTCAAGAGTGCCTGTTGACGGGTCAACGGCAATACTGGGCTTAATTCCCAAAATATTGGCGCCGAAACGGGCAACTGACGAGCATCTGCCGCCTTTGTGAAGATACTCCAAATTATCCAAAACAAAGGTGGTGTGAACCTTTGGAACAATGGTGCATACTCTGTTGTAAATTTTTTTGGCGTCAAACCCTTTATCTCTAAAGTCACAGGCTTTTAACACAAGAAGTCCCATACCTGTGCAAAGGCTCTTTGAGTCCACACAATAAACGTCGTCATACTCTTCGGCACAAATGCAGGCGTTTTGGTAACTTGAAGAGATTGCGCTGGACAACCCGATATGAACCACTGCCTTGCCCTGTGAAGTAAGTTTTTTAAAAAGCTCTGAATAGTAACCAAGAGTAACGGCAGAGGTTTTGGGCAAAACCCCTGTTTTTGCAACGTATCGGTATATATCCTCGGGAAAAACGTCGATAGAATCACGGTACGATTTATCACCCAAAACAACATACAGAGGAGTTATTATGATATTATATTTTTCAATTATACTTGATGGTAAATCACAGGTTGAATCTGCTGTAATTACGACATCCTTCATATATCAAATCTCCATTAAATTTCTTATAAATCAGCAGAAAGTATAATATCACAACAATTTTTGTTTAGCAACTTAATTGCACGTAGTTTATATAAGTTTAATAATTAACTTCTGCATCAGGTTCCGAACTTTATACTTACGCTGTCAAGATCACTTTTGGCGTAATTTCCGTCAAGCTTGATTACAAGCACACTTTCTGAACCTTCATTTTTTATATTACAAGTATATGCAATATCCGTTTCATTTTTCTCGCCCTCGTTTAAAATTACAGAAAAGCTTCCGTTTTCAGCGGCATTTCCATAAAACAAATAGCCGTCCTTTGCAGTCATAGTAATTGACGACTGTGTAAATTTAACGGTATCAACACATTTTATTTTACTGGTAATATTGCTGAAGGACTGACTTTGACTTGAGGACATTGACGAAACATCAAACTTGCAGTCAATCCAGTCAATACTGTTATTTTGAAAATCAGGGCGCGACGCAGTGTTTTTCAGAGTTACGCTCCATTTTTTATCTGTGGCTTCTCTGGGGTCTGATACCCTATAAGCATCCATTGCCTCAAAATATATTTCCTTTGGAACTATGCTGAAAACTCCGTCCTCAAGCTGTATTTTACAGTTTATAAAGCCTATTATTTGTTTTTCTTCTATTTCTTCATACTCCACAAGCACCTGAATTTGAAGAGTAATATTGCCGTCGTCATCTAAATCGTACACACCCCGTCCCAAAGACCAATTCTTGTAGGTATAATACTCTTTTTTATTGTCGGACAGCGCCGCTGCATAGCCCACATAATCGCCTGTGCCAAGCCCGTTTTCGTCATAAACGATTTGATTTTCAATGCTTTCCATTGCAAACTGTAAAATCTTTTTGCAGCTTTTAAGCTGAGTTACTTCAGCTCTTACTGTCTCAGCAAAAGGAGCAACCCATGTGTTAGTATTTGCAGTTGCAATTTCAAAGGTTTTCTCGCCGTTTGCATTTATCACAGGGTCCAAAAGAAATATAGCATAAATACTTGTTTTGGTTCCGTCGTCATTTGCATGTTTTGCGGCATAGACCTTCAAAAGCAGTTCATTTTCGTCATCGTTGTCAATATCTTCACTTACGATTTTAGGCAATTCTGTATTAAAAGAATCTACCCAGTTGTTCATTTCAATTTCATAATCACCTTTTATAACTTTAACGATTTCGCCGTCAACATACAGCTCATACTCGCCGTCATCAGACACTAATACAGGTTCATTTTTACTGCCTCCCTGTGATTCGTCTTCCTGACTGCTGACAGCTAAAAGCGACTGGTGATACTCTTCATTTTTTTTATTTCGATAACTGACTGAAAATATAAAAGTTCCAACCGCTAAAGCCACTGCCACAACTATTGCAATAATTTTTTTCATATTACCAATCCCTAATTATTATTCTCCGTAAACATCGCTGTAATTAAATGGTTTTTTTTGACTTTTTACTATATGATAACAAGTCCCCTGCGCCAGTGAAAAAATATATTTATCGTGACGCAGAGAATCGGAGTACACGTCGATAACGGAAATTTCGTCTTTGTTGAATTCATTGTAAAGGCGTTTCACCTTTTCTTCTCCGCGGCAGTTTTCGCCGATTATAGCACCGCTTTTTCTGTCGTGAACAGTGCAGATAAGCTTGTCAAAATCAAGTCTTTTTGCAATTTCATCCAAAAGAAAATCAGGGGACGCACTTATTACTACTGAATAACGCTTTCTGTCAAAATACCACTTATGTACTGTTTTTTCATATTTGTCCCAAAATTTTTTTACAGCCCTGTCAAGAGGCACCATAGGAACAAACATAAAGCAGGTTTTCTTAAAAGCGGTAAAGCTGATAACTTTAAGCACCATAAGTACCAATCCTGCAATCAAAACAGGCAAATAAACAATTATCCACGGGTAATGGATAAAGCAGTACAAAATAAACATTGAACCGCTGTCAAAGGGTATTATAGTTTTGTCAAAATCATAAATATCAATTTCTTTTTTATCCACCGGCAAATCCTCTGCTCAATTATATTTTTTCACTGTTGAAATCAATGGTTATGGACTTGTCTGAATTAAAGGGGGTCAGCTTTATCCCTGCGCACTGAAGCATCCTTTTGCTTGCCATTACCAAATCGGTATCTTTGTATTTATCGCTTATGTAAATAACTTCTTTAATTCCGCTTTGAATTATTGCCTTTGCGCACTCGTTACAAGGGAAAAGAGCAACATAAATACGACAGCCTTTAAGACTGTTGCCGCCGGCGTTAAGTATGGCGTTAAGCTCTGCGTGACACACGTAAGGATATTTTGTGTCGCTGTCCTTTTCGCCTTTTCTGTCCCAAGGAAATTCATCGTCGCTGCAACCGCGGGGCAGACCGTTATAGCCCACTGACATTATCTTGTTATCGTCGTTAACGATACAAGCGCCGACTTGAGTGCTTGGGTCTTTGCTGCGCTGGGAGGCAAGAATTGCCACGCCCATAAAATATTCGTCCCAGCTGATATATCCCTCTCTTTTAGCCATAATTATCTATTCTCCTTTTAAAACGTCAATAAAATCGTCAAGTTCGCTGCATTCGGCTTCATAAACCCTGCCTTCATCCACAAGTCTGTTTACAGTAGGGTTGACAGGCAGTTTAGCAATTACAGGCACGCCTAACTCCTTTGCAGTTTCTTCAATTTGAGAATCGCCGAAAATGTTTATTTTTCTGCCGCAGTCGGGACAGGTGTAATAACTCATATTTTCCACCAGACCCAAAACGGGAACATTCATCATTTTTGCCATATTGTAAGCCTTATTTACAATCATTTTAACTAAATCCTGTGGCGTTGAAACGATAACTATGCCGTCAACAGGAAGGCTCTGGAATACGGTGAGGGCAACGTCGCCTGTTCCGGGAGGCATATCCACAAATAAATAGTCCAGCTCACCCCAGCGAACATCTGTCCAAAACTGCTCGATAACGCCGCTGATAACAGGACCTCTCCAAACCACAGGAGAATTAACATCCTCCAAAAGAAGATTGATACTCATAACCTTCACGCCGTTTTCAGACACAGCAGGAATAAGACATTCGCCGTCCTGCATTGCTCTGGCGTTAATTCCAAAAGATTTCGGCACAGACGGACCGGTAACATCAGCGTCCAGCACTCCTACTTTAAGCCCTGCGGCTGCACACTTGCTTGCCAGCATACAGGTTACAAAGCTTTTTCCTACGCCGCCTTTACCGCTGACTACACCGATAACCTTTTTTATATTTGAATACTTGTTCATAGGCTTAAGAAAATCCTGTTTTGAGGGTTTTCTGTCACTGCAATTTGATTTACAGCTTGAGCAGTCGTGAGTACATTCACTCATAATATCATAACCTCTAATCTTGTTAAAACTAAAACTTATTTGTTAAAAATAATTAAACAATTAAGTATTATAGCCCAATGGGGTATAAATATCAATAGGAGCGGATTAGGGTCTTAACCCTGCCCAGCACAGCGCACTCCTGAACTATTATAGGCTGGTACTTGTCATTTTCAGGCTGAAGTCTGAAATGACCGTTTTCCTTATAAAATCTTTTTACAGTTGCCTCGTCGCCGATAAGAGCAACAACAATTTCGCCGTTTTCAGCAACGGGAGTCTGTTCTACAATAACAATATCGCCGTCGTAAATTCCTGCGTTATACATTGAATCGCCCCTAACGTGCAGAGCGAAAAGATTATTGCCGCTGACGCCTGATACCGCCACATAATCCTCAATCTGCTGTGTGGCGAGAATAGGCACGCCCGCTGTCACCGTGCCTAAAAGAGGAACGTGGACTACATTCTTTGCCGACGTACAAATTCGTATTGTTCGTTTTAAATTTGCATCTCTTTTAATATACCCTGCATTTTCAAGAGCATTCAGGTTATACTGAACAGAGGAGGTGGAACGCAGATTTACAGCGTCGCCGATTTCACGCACAGACGGCGCAACGCCTCTTTCTGTAATCACTTCTTTGATATATTCAAAAATTGCCTTTTGCTTGTCATTTATTCTTTCCATAACATTATCCTCGCTCTCTTTTTAATATAATAACATTATAGTGACAAACTGTCAAACATATGTGCTAATTTCATAAAACAGAACCCTTGGCGGCACTGTCTTTTCAAACATAATAAAAAAAGTGTTGACAAATGGAAAATTATAATATATAATCTTGCTTGCGTAATCAGTATGGCTTTATAGCTCAGTTGGCTAGAGCACGCGGTTCATACCCGCGGTGTCACTGGTTCGAATCCAGTTAAAGCCACCAACGGCCCGGTGGTCAAGAGGTTAAGACACCGCCCTTTCACGGCGGTAACACGGGTTCAATTCCCGTCCGGGTCACCATATTAAAAATGTCCGAATGAATTCGGACATTTTTTGTTTTTTGCCACTTTAAAAATAAATTGAGGTGTTTCAATATGAGTGATTCAAATGTATATATTGCAATACTTTTTTGCATTTTTGCAACAATCGCCTTACTTGTATGGATTTTTAAACCTCCATTCAAATATCCTTACAAAACAATAACTTTTGATATAACAGGAAAACGAAAGCCTCGTAACGATGATTTAATTGACAATTTTTTAATAAATAGCGGATTTGAAATTTTAAAAAATCATAAAAATGATGTTGAAATATGGAAAAACAAATGTTTCGAATCAATTAATAAGATGAAAATCTTAAAAAAAATAAGGACGGCACAGTTCAACGAATGCGTTGATGACGACAATATGTTTAAATTTGTAGTTACAAGAACCCAAACCCGCTATAAACAGAAAAACTACGTAAAAACGCCATACAATGTACAGATTGTAGTTGATAGCTTTTCGTCAAATTTTGAAACACTACAAGACAGATTTGAAAATTTAGCATTAATCAATTTTGAATGTACTCTCTCAGAATATCATTCAAAAAATCAGCGAAAACTAATGACAAAAAAATTAAGAAACGAAATTGCTGAAAGAGATAATTACACTTGCCAAAACTGTGGTAAATATATGCCTGACGGAGTAGGATTGCATATAGACCATATTATTCCTATCGCTAAAGGAGGAAAAAGCACTCCTTCGAATTTACAAGTTTTATGTTCAAAATGTAACGGAAAAAAATCGAAAAAATAATATTCGATCTTATAGGCATCTGTTTTGATACTAAAGTATCATCACAGGTGCTTTTTTGTTTTGTTTTTTTCCAAAAGGTATTGACAATGGCGTTTCAACTGTATATACTGTGTATATACAGTAGCAGCTACAACTGAAATGAGGTGAAAAGGTGAATATTTACATAGATAACAAAACCGGTACCCCTATCTATGACCAAATATACACACAGATTAAAAATCAGATTATCAGCGGAAAGCTGGCGGAGGACGACCCCCTGCCGTCCATACGAAATCTTGCGAAAGACCTTAAAATAAGCGTAATTACCACAAAGCGTGCCTACGAGGAGTTGGAGCGTGAGGGTTTCATATACACTCTTCAGGGCAAGGGCTGTTTTGTGGCGAAGAAAAACGTGGAGCTTTTGAGAGAGGAAAACCTGAAAAGCATAGAGGAGCATATTCAAGAGATAAGAAAAATCGCCGCCGCAGAAAATCTGTCAAATAACGAATTACTTGAAATATTCCGTATTAATTTGGAGGAATAGCTATGTGCGACAATGCGTTGGAGATAAAAAATCTCACAAAAACCTATGAAAGCTTTAAGCTTGACAATTTGAATTTAACCCTGCCAAAGGGGTGTGTTTTAGGACTGATCGGCGAAAACGGAGCAGGAAAAAGCACCACAATAAAGCTGATACTTGACATTGTGAAAAAAGACAGCGGTACTGTTACAATAATGGGACGTGATAATCAGGACAACCTGCAAATAACAAAACAGGATATAGGCGTTGTATTGGACGAGGTTGGTCTGCCGGAATGTCTTGACGCCGTTCAGATTGAAAAGATTATGACGTATACCTTTAAAAACTGGGATAAAAAGTTGTATTTCAGTTATTTGGAAAAATTTTCAATACCTAAAAATAAGCAGTTTAAAGCCCTGTCAAGAGGAACAAAAATGAAGCTGGGAATTGCCGTGGCGCTGTCCCACCACCCTAAACTGCTGATTTTGGACGAGGCAACTTCGGGACTTGACCCTGTGATTAGAGATGAGATAGTAGATATTTTCAGCGAGTTTACAAGAAACGAAAATCACAGTGTTCTCATATCCTCACACATAGTCAGCGATTTGGAGAAAATCTGCGACTATATCGCCTTTCTCCACAAGGGCAGGCTGATGCTTTTTGACGAAAAGGACGCACTTATGGAAAAATACGGCTTAATTCAATGCTCTAAAGAGGATTTGGAAATATTAAGCCCAGACGCAGTAAAGGCAAAAAAAGAAACGCCCTACAACGTAACAGCGCTTGTTTTAAGAGATAAAGTGCCGTCATCATTCAAAATCAGTCCTGTAAATATTGAAGAACTGTTTATATTTATGGCAAAGGAGCGTGATTAGGGTGAAAGGTTTAATTTTGAAAGAAATGTATATGTCTGCAAAATATTTCAAATCTTTTATTTTTATCGTTGCAGTATTTTTAGGAATTTCCTTTTTCGGCGACAATAACCTAATGTTTATTGCCTATCCTTGTCTTTTGACTAGTATAATGCCGATTACACTCATTGCATATGATGAGCGCTGTAAGTGGGATATTTTCAGTCAAACTCTTCCCTATACGAAAAGTCAACTTGTATCTTCAAAATACCTTGCGGGACTTATTTTCAGCACAGTGGCATACATTTTATCCATCGCTGTGTTAACGCTGAAAATGTTTACAAATCAAAATTTCAATATGGACGAAATCATATTTTATGCCATTATAATGCTCATAGTTGCTCTTTTTTGTCCTGCGCTTATTTTGCCATTTGTATTTAAATTTGGAACGGAAAAAGGCCGTATAGTTTTCTATATAATTTGCGGTATATTTGCCGCCTTAATGGCTATATTCACGAAAAACCTTTACGGCGATTCATCAGTAAGCATCTCTACGGCTTCGATAACTCCTTTGTTAGCAGCGCTTGCAATAATCGTTATTTTATACGCAGGCTCTTGGATTTTATCCATTCATCTGTACAAAAAAAGGAAATTTTAAAGACTGAAAAAAAGTATATTTAAAACCTCACAGCATTTATTTTTGCTGTGGGGTTTTAATTTTTATAATAAATGTGTATATTTTCACACTTATTATGCAATTTATACAAAATTTATTTGACGTATGCAGAATTATTATGATAAAATATACATAGTTTAATTTGAGGGGGAATTTTATGAAAGTAAGCGACATTGCAACCAAAGGCAAGGCGCTGTTTACCGAAGTCAAAACGCATTGGAATACTCCGAGAGAGGGCAGATATGTGCCCTACAAGGAGTACAAGGACGTAATTATTTCGGTAGGCTGTAACTACGCCGGTAATAAAACGCTGGAGTACATAACCTTTGCGGCAGGCTGTTATCTTATGATGTACCACTACAAGCTGCCGTATCTAACCTTTGCAATAATAAACATTATCAATATGCCGCTTAACTATATTTGGACTCTTATCGGCTGGGTAATCAACGATAATCTTGGCTTTCTGCCCAAAAAAATAGAACGCAGATTTTACGGACTTTATTTTGCGCTTATAGTCATAGGCTTATCTATGATTGTGTTGGATTACTCACAGCTATTTAATCAGTCCAGCAGATTTATTACATATCTTAACGGACTTGAAGGAATCAGCGCCGCGTCCGCATTTAAGATTTTAGGCACTCACATACTTTGGAACGGCTGGGCAGGGGCAAGAAATATTTTCTACCGCAAAAAGCTTGTTCCCAAATACGGCAGATACAAGTATTCTCTTTACTGCGACGTTATACCAAAATGTATAATGGTAGTTCTTATCGGCTGGCTCCCTTTCTACAACATTCAGGATGTAGACACAAGAGTATGGGTTGCAAACCTGCTGTTTTCTATCTTCAACCTGTTTGGTTTCCCCAACAGTATTGAGACCTGTACCCAGAATATCAGCCCCAACCTTCGCGAGCGTATTCTCATAAGAACATACCCTATAAAAATATCCCACTTATTCCATTCAATCACGGCTATATTACTGCCTGTTTTCATCGGATTTCTACGTTACAAGTGGGAGGATATTAACGTATTCCGTTTTGTAATTCCCATTGCGTTTATCGCCTATGCGTCGCTGACAATGGTATTTGCAGGGCGAATAAAAGAGCGTATACCCCAACCGCCTCTTGAACGAAAGGTAAACATTAATTTCTGGGACGGTATTTTCGGCGTAATGCGAAACAAATACCGCTGGATTAATACTATTGTCGGTCTTTTAGATTCTCTGGGCAACGGTATGCTCGCCTTTACCACGGTTTTGTATCTTTATACTTTCCGTCTTACAGGCTTGGCATACAGCCTTATTGTGGCGCTGGTATCCTTTGCAGGAACTCCTCCTGATTTCTTCACGCCTTATTTCCTGCGCCGCTTCTCCTACAAACAGATTATGATTTTCTACCAGCTTTCAAGAGCGGTAGGTAACACAATTATTGTACTTGCAATCAGTTTCTGCGGTGACAATCTTGTACTTTGCGGAACGCTGTGCGTAGTAATGCTCTTCCTAATGGAAATGACAAAAACTGTGCCCACCTCTGCTATGAGGGATATGGACGTTCGTGTAAACGACTATCAGATGTACCTGTCGGGTGAAAGACTTGAGAGCTTCGCCGGTATTTTCGGATGGTTTACAGGCCCTATCACCTCCTTTGTAAGCCTTATTATACCTATTCTTCTTCTTAAATACGGCTTTAACAGTAACTGGGATGTTCTTTTCCTTGACTCTACAAGAATGAATATCATTGTAATTCCGCTTATTATCGACATTGTCGGTTACGTGCTGATGACAATTCCCTATTTCTTCTGGGATTACAACAGCGAAAAGCAAAACAAGGTTATGGCAGTTCTCAAACGCCGTGCCGAAGTAACCGCAAAACAAGCCGAGGGTGACGAAAACTCTATCGGCGGCGGATATGTAGGTTAAGGAGGTGTTGAAATGAGCGAAGAAAACAAGAATTTAAACACCGCTGAGGAAACACAGGAGACTGTTGCTGTTCTTGAAAAAGAGGAAACACAGCAGGCAGAGGAAAATCCCAAGAAAAAGAAAAAGCAGAAAAAATACAGAGAAAATATCGACGCCGTTGAGCTTGATATTGATGAGGACGATATTTGGACGTATCAGGTTGAGGGTTTAAGCCCTCCCGCCGTAAATGTTCCCGTTAAAAACAGGCTGGTAAAACAGATAATTTTTGTTGTGGTTATCGTTATCGCCATTGCCATATCAATTTATTTCAGCGTGCGTGCAGTTCACAGGGACACCTTTGAATACAACCAGCTTGACAACGGATATGAAATGACGGCTTTCAGCAACACGGGATATATAAAGGAAATCACCCTTAACTATATGCTTGATATTACTTATGACGAAAACGAAACAGACTTGGAAAAGAACTTTTCAATAAACGAGGACACTTCAAAACCTGTTACGGAAATTCACGAGTTTGCCTTTAACTGCGACAACGTTCTCCAGACAATCAATATAGGCCCTAATGTAGAGGTGCTGGACAACGACAGCTTTTACTCCTGCTGGGAATTAAGATGCATTAACGTTGACGAAAACAATCCCAACTACTCAAGTGTGGACGGCGTTCTCTATAACAAGGACAAAACGGAGATAATCTGTTATCCTATCAAGCACAGCGAATACCTAAAGGAAAAATACGGCTACACAGAGGCTGTTGAGCCTGACGCAGAAGGTTATGACGAATACAGGGAAAAGGTACTTACCTACGTAGTTGAGCCTACAGTAACTACTATCGGCGAGCTTTGCTTTAACTACACCGATTTAACAGACGTTTATCTGCCTGAGGGCTTAAAGACCATTGAAACGATGAGTTTCTTCAAATCGGGAACTCTTGCCAACATCTACACCTATGCGGGAGATATTTCAAATTCATACGTTTCTTTGCCTGAATCTGTGGAATATATCGGTTCAGACGCTTTCAGCTATGACCAGTCGCTGACATATATGTATATTCCCAAAAACGTTACTTATTTAGGTCATCACGCTTTTTGGGAGTGCGTATACAAAGAGGACGGAAATTTAAAGGGACTTGCTGAAATCAATGTAGAAATAAGTGAAAAACAGCTTGACGAGCAATGCCATTACGGCGACCAGTGGAGAGCTGAATACGACTATATGCTGTTTAAAAAGAAAATTCCCGTAAATTACAGTGTAGAACGTATTACAGAAATGCCAACGCAATAAAAATAAAAAAACAGTACGGATTAATTTCCGTACTGTTTTTGTTTGACAAAAGATAGCGTATTTATTATAATAGCAAAGGTATATGTCTTCGTAGCTCAGCAGGATAGAGCGTTCGCCTCCTAAGCGAAAGGCCGTGGGTTCGAATCCCGCCGAGGACGCCACAATAGCCTGACTAATACAGTCAGGCTATTTTTAGTTACTTTATTTCGTTCAGTTTTCTTCAAAGGGTTCAATGCTTATTATCTCTTCAAATCTTAAGGGATAAGTTTCTAAAAGATTTCCCTTGTAAGTAATTTTTAACTTATCCCCCGTTTTGAAATTTTCAGTGCCGGAATCAAAATCACTGTTTTCTATACTGTAAACTCTTTCTGAGTTTGTTTTATTATCTTCGTCTATGTCAGCAACAATCATATAGGTTTCGTGAATTTCAGTGATTTTTACATCAACCGTTTTTGCTCCTATATGGGCATTACAGCCTGCAAAACAAAACATTAACACGGCTGATAAAAATACAGAAATTATTTTTTTAGTCATAGCAAGCAACTCCTTTCTGCATATTCATCATAACACAATTCTTCTGTATTGACAAAAAATTTAACAGGTATTATAATAAGCCTAACTTAATAAGTCAGGGGTGCTTGCAGAAGCAGGCTGAGATTATACCCTTCGAGCCGAGCATTAGTATGGACGGTAAGACGAGATATGATATTTATGCACTCCTGTATAACAGGGGTGCTTTTCTTTTGGCTTGTTGAGAATATTATGAAAGGAGAAGAACTATGGTAGAACAATCATCAATCAAAAATACAAGACGCTTAACTGAAACCGCTGTTATGATTGCCCTTGCAATAGGACTTTCATACATAACAATTTACACATTGCCAATGGGCGGTTCTATCACTCTGTTCAGTCAGGTGCCTATCATCATTATCGGTTACAGATACGGTATGAAATGGGGTATATTAACAGGTATCATCTACGGTATTCTTTCAATGCTTCTTCAAGGCTTGGGCAACTTTGCCTATGTAAAAGGTATCGTGTCATATCTTATTTTGATTTTAGCAGATTACGTTGTTGCATTTATGTGCCTCGGTCTCGGCGGTGCAATGTTTAAAAAGGCTGTTAAAAATCAAACAGTTGCCCTTGGTTTAGGCGCATTTGTTGCATCTTTGCTTCGTTTTATCTGCCACTTTATTTCAGGCGTTACTATTTGGGGCGAATATGCAGACGGTTGGAAGTCTGTTTGGGCTTACAGCCTTGGCTACAACGGCTCATATATGGGCGCCGAAGCGGTTATTTCCATTATCGGCGTTGTGCTTTTAAGCCTTGTTCTTGACTTTAACAAGGTTGATCTTAAAAAGAAAAAGGCATAAGATAAATCAAAAAATTAAGGAGTTATCTCGTTTGAGATAACTCCTTTTTTGTGTTAATTGGGAACATAGTTTTTATTAAGAGTCTGCAAAACCTCTACCGACTGGTTTACGGTAGTTTCATATGTGTCCGACTTTTCGCCGGAGAGATAAATCAAGGTATAAACGCTTTCGTCAGCCTTTGCGCCGTCGTCCATAAATTTAGGCACGCTGTAACCCTGTTTTTCAAACTCTCTTCTGTAAGCATAATCGCCGTCTATATAGTAGTTCCTGTAACCGTAATCATCAGTAAGCCTTACGTCGTATATCTGCTCAAAAGCATTGTCTTTAAGCTGAAAAATCTTTGATGACGCAGAATAGGTATAACTGGTTTCATAAGTATAGTTGTTAATACAAATATCCACCATATCGCCGTCATTTTTTAGCATAATATAGTTTACATCCGTATCCTGCAAATAGTTTGAAACATAATCTCTGCTGAAAAGCTTTTTGGCAATAGCGCCGTTCCAGCCGTAAACCTCAATGCAATAGGTAGGCTCCTCAACAATGATAAATTCGCCGTTATAGGCATTTGTGGCACTCTGTTTTATCTGCTTTCGGTATCCCAGCAAAAGCTCATCTGTTCCGTCGTTATTGAAATCGACAAGCCTTACTACACCCACGCCGTCAATATATTTTGAGCCGTCTTTTTCCTCTACTGCTCCCTGACCGTATCGCTCCATTCTTTTTTCAGCAATATCAAAATATGCGTCTGCCATAAGCTGTTCGTCGCTTTTATGCATTTCTATTGCTGAAACTGAAACGGTAGAAAAGCTGTCGATATTATCAGTTACTGTATTCAATATATCTTCAGCCTTTGATGTTTTAATTACTGACAGCTTAATAGTTTCAAAATCGCTGGCATTTATTTCGCCGTCAAAAGAATAAATATTATTTTTATAGTCATAGTCGCAGCTGTCGTCTTTTTTAAACTTGCTGCCTCTTAAACCGTACAAATCAACTTTTTCAGGTGTGTCCTGATTGGATTTACAAATATAATATTTGTTATTTTTTCTGAAAAGACCTATCCAGCAGCCGTCTGTTTTATCCTTTGTACTGTTGGCCGGCTCACCGTAAAGCTTTACAAACTCCTTTCGGTGATAACCCCACACCTCAAGTGTATAAACATTTTTATTGTTGTAGCAAAGCAAAAGTTCGTCGCTTCCGTCGTTGTCAAAATCCATCTGCCTTGCATAGCAAAGCCCCGTCATCCTTGCCATATCTTCGCCGTAGGTTTCGCTGTCAAGATTATCCCACTTTACCGAACCGTAACGGGTTATATAGTCTGTGCAAACCTTTCCTGCATCTACGTAAAACTGGTGGTTTTTATTGTTTTGGGAGCTGATAGAATGGCTGAAAGCGATTATAAAAACAATCACCATTACAAAAAACAGCACTACCGCAGTCAGTTTTAACACCAAGACCTGAAGGTTGGGCATCTCCCTGATTTCACGTATGTCTTTAAGAACCTCGCCGTGAGCAAGCTCCTCAAAAGTTATCTTGGCGTTTTCTTTTATTCTTTTGGCATTTGACAGGGAAAATACTTTTTCCTTTTTTTCAAGCACTTCGGGTTCATCGTCAAAATAATTATATCTGCGCTTACTCAAAGGCTCACCTCTTTTCAACATACCCTGCTAATTTTCTATTCTAACACAACAAAACTACATAATCAATATATGCATACTAAATGTAAATAATTCTTTACTTTTTAAAGGCATCGTTCTACATATAGTGTATCATGTGTCAAAAATTACTATTTATAGTCAAAAAAATAAGACTGCTGTAATCAGCAGTCCTCTTAAATGGAGCGGATGACGAGGCTCGAACTCGCTACCTCAACCTTGGCAAGGTTGCGCTCTACCGGGTGAGCTACATCCGCAAATGCAAGAGTAATTATACACAGGGATTAAGTTTTTGTCAATAGTTTTTGAAAATTTGTTTTTATCAGGTTTACATATGCCGTGTTTTTTGTTAAAATAAACACACAATGATTGAAAGGAGAGAGTTTATGGATTATGTTGTTTCACCCTTCGGCGACGTGTGGCAAAACGGAATTTTTAACATTCCCGTTGATTTGGTGGACAAGTATTTTAATTTTGCCACAGAAAAACAGATAAAAGCTCTCCTTTTTATTTTACGCCACGGAGGAAAGGCGGATACAAAGGCGGTTTCAAGCGTCCTTGGAGTTGACGAGAAACAAGCGGACGAAATTTTGGAATTTTGGGTACTGGAAGGCGTAATCGCCTGCAATAACCAACTTCCTGCACAGCCTGAAAAAGCGGAAAAAGTAAAAGTTGTAAAACAGGCGCCTGATGCACCCAAACTCTCACCCAGAGATATTGTGGAATTCACAAGGCAGGACCCTCAAAACGCTATGCTTTTAAACGAAGCAGAGCAGATAAAGGGCAGAAGTTTAAGCAACGACGAAAAATCTGCCGTTATAAATATGGTTAATTTTTACGGCTTATGCCCCGAAGTAATTCTAATGCTCATTCACTTTTATTTCAGTGAAAGAAAAAGGGGTAAAACAATAGGCAACGCCTATCTGCTTAAAATGGCGGCAAACTGGGCAAACGACGGAATAGCCACAATCGCCGACGCTGAAATAAAGCTGGCGGAGATTGAAAAGAGTGCCAGATACAAAAATGAAATCAAGGCTATTACAGGTCTTACTGCAAAAACGCAAAAGCAGGAGGATATGATTTTACAGTGGTTTAAGGACTTTGACACAACTATGATTACCATCGCCTTTGAAACGATGAAAAAGGATATTGAAAACGAAGATATGTCCGTAACCGTACCCACTCTTGCATATATGAATTCCATTTTAAAAAGATGGAAAAAATACAATATTTCAAATCCTAAACAGCTTGAAGATTATCTTGAGGATTTGGCGCAAAAGCTTGAGGGACGTGGAAAATCCTCCTCAAAGCTCAAAAGAAAACCCACTTACGATATTGAAGAAATCAAAAAGAGAGCTATGGAGAATACTGATATTTAGGAGGTGTAAATTTGGCTTATTCACAGGACGTATACCGACGTGCAGTTGACGTGCTGGACAGGCGTCGCGAAGCGGCAAACATAAAAGCACAGAAAAATTTTGAAAAAATAAGCAAGGAAGTACCTGAACTTGAAGAAATACAGCGAAAGCTGTCAAGGGTAGGACTTGAAATATCAAAACTGTTCCTTTATGAAGGCAATAAAGAGGAACAGGTAAAAAAGCTTCGCGAGAAAAGCGACAAGCTGCGCCAAGAAAAAACTGCGGCGCTTAAAGCAAAAGGATACAGCGACAAGGACTTGGAAGTGCCTTATACCTGCCCTTACTGTAACGACACAGGATTTATACAAAACAGAATTTGCAAAAACTGCCACACAAAAATATTAAGGGACATTGAAAGGGCTGATTTAGCAAAAATTGCTCCCGTAAATGACTGCACCTTTGAAAGCTTTATTGTGGACGAAAGATTTTATCCTGACAAGGCTTATGAAAAGGCAGAAAAAATCCTGCAAAGCTGCAGAAGTTATGCAACCAATTTTACACCGTCATCAAAAAGCCTGCTGCTTTTGGGCGGCGTAGGAGTGGGAAAAACTCATCTTTCCCTCGCCATTGCCAATGTTGTTATTAACAGAGGCTACAGTGTTATTTTCGGAAATTCGCAGAATATTATCAGCGACCTGCAATCAGAGGAATTTAACGAGAAAAAAGAAACACAATATAATAAAAGAGCAGTTTTAAACTGTGATTTGCTGATTATAGACGATTTGGGAACAGAGGTTTTAAACCAGTCACGTATTGCCATTCTCTACAATATCATTAATTCAAGACTGCTTTCAAAACTGCCTACCATCATCTCCTCAAACTTTACTCTTGATGAGTTGGAGGATAAGTATGACCAGCGTATTTTCTCACGTATTACAGGGGAATACAGCAGTCTTACTTTGGAAGGCAACAATATCAGATATATTAAGTAGGTGTTGTTATGCAGGGATTTTTAGTGCATCTTAAAAACCTATCCGTTATCACTATGATAGCGGGACTAATCACAGGCATTATTTTAATTGCCCGTCCTGACCAAGCAGTTCAGCTTGTGTGCATCCTTTTCGGTGCAACTTTGATTTTGCTTGGCATAGGAGCGTTAATTTCTTATTTTACCCGGCTGAAATTTACACTTCTTGCCATAGTGGGCGTACTGTGCATTATTGCAGGAGTAATAGTGTGCATAAAATATGAGAGCATAGTTTCCGCAGTGATATTTATATTCGGACTTTTTGTTACAATTAGCGGAATAGTTGATTTTATCTCTTCTTTGGATGCAAGAAAAAACAACTTAAAAAGCTGGGTATTTTCACTTGTTATGAGTATCGGCGTTACTGTTTTGGGCGTTATCGTTTTGGTAAATCCCTTTGACAGTGCAATTCTTTTAACAAGACTTTTAGGTTTAAGCCTTATAATTTACGCAATGCTTGATTTAATCACGTTTATTCAAGTGCGAAAAATGTTTAAGCTGAAAACGGTGAACCTTAAAGGCGTTGACCACATAGACATTGACGGCGAAGATATAGAATAACAAAAACAAAAATCCCTGAGGAAAACCTCAGGGATTAGTTTTTGAATCATATTTATTTAGTTTAATTAGTTTGATTCAGGTACATATGTAAAGTTAGATGCGTCGTAACCGAAATATTTCTCAACTATCGGTATAAATTCATCTGTATCACCGTAGTTTTTAAGCTCATATACTGCCTCGTTCATATTGGCAGCCAGTTCGTCATGTTTCTTGGTAGCAAAAACGTAACTTATAACATCAAGTTCGCCGTCTATAACGGTGAAATCCGCTTTATTTTCTGAAACCTCAAAGTTGAACTCGTCAACCACTACTGCATCAACCTCGCCTGCACTTAATGCTGCTAAAGCCTCTGCAGTGTTTTCATAAGTCTTAACTGCCTTCAAACCGTTTTTAATGGATGCGTTTTTGTCAAGAGCCTGTGAAGCTAAGTCGCCCACAGAGCCTACCGTTTTACCGTTAAGGTCTGCATTTGTCTTGATACTGCTGTCAGAGGCAGTAACTGTTACAACACGGTTTTCAATCAAAGTATCTGTAAAACTATGATCACCGTTAAAGCTGCCGCTGTTGGTCTGAACGCCGCCCAGCATTACGTAAGCAATGTACTCGTTGCCATCGTCGTCAGTATAAGCAACATCCTCGCCAACCTCGTAGTCTTCGTCAACCTGAACAAACTGATAGTTTTTATAGTCATTTTTGATTGACTTAAAGATATTGTCAAATATTTCAGCATCAAAGCCTGTAAATTTGCCGTTTTCGTCCTTATACAAAAACGGTTTACTCTCCGCTGTATAGGCCACAAGCATTGTTTCATCGGTAATCTCAGCGGCAACATTGTCTGAAGAGCTGCATCCTGCAAAAGCAAGAGCAACAAACATTACCGAAAGAACTACGGCAAGAGCCTTTTTAAATTTCTTCATAAATATGTATCCTCCTTCACGGATAACTTACCTATAATTCTATAATATTATCAAGCTAAAGTCAATAGAAAAACTTTAAGGCAAAACAACGGTAAAATACCTTAAATCACTTGACACCACGGCGTTTTTGCCTTAATCTTAAAGTTATGAATTATAATAACACGGCAAAAGGGCGATTTATAAACCGTCCCAACAGATTTATTGCTCAAGTTGAAATAGAAAATCAGATACACACCGTTCACGTAAAAAACACAGGGCGGTGCAGGGAGCTGCTGACAGACAGCGCTGTTGTAATTTTAGAGGAGAGTCAAAACCCTGCCAGAAAAACGAAATACGATTTAATCGCCGTTTACAAGGGGGATAACCTTATCAATATGGACAGTCAGGCGCCCAACAATGCGGTTGGCGAATGGCTAAAAAAGGGAAAGTTTATAAAAAATCCCACTCTTATAAAGGCTGAAAAAACCTTTGGCTCATCACGGCTTGATTTTTATGTTGAAAGCCAAAAGGAAAAAACATTTATTGAGGTTAAAGGCGTAACCCTTGAGGTAAACGGCGTTGCCAAATTTCCGGACGCACCTACTCAACGAGGCGCAAAACACCTAAAAGAACTGATTAGCGCAAAAAAACAGGGTTACAGAGCCGTAGTCCTTTTTGTAATACAAATGAATGGGTGCAAGTTTTTTACTCCCAATGCCGACACCGACCCGCTTTTTGCAAAAGCGCTTAAAGAAGCAAAAGAAAACGGGGTAGAAATTGTTGCGGCAGACTGTATTGTGACTGAAAACAGTATGACAATAGATAAAAGCATAGAGGTGAAATTGTGAAAAAAATTGTTGCAATTATATTAGCGGCGACGGTAGCTGTTACATTCTTTGCCTGTTCAAAAGAAAAAGAACAGGAGACTGAAAAACCGGAAACAACCACTTCTCTTACAACTACCACAGAACCTGCCACCAGCACAACGGCTCCTGTTAAGGAGGACAGCGAAAAGGCAAGCGAACTCAAAAAGGCTGTTTTAAACGGCATTGACGAAAGCTCAAACGGAAGTATCACAGGAGATTTGAGCAAAGGCAGCTTTACATACATATATTCGCGAAATCCCTCTGCTGTTTATGCCAACGAGAGAACGGATGAATTTGAAAAAAAGGCCACAGACAACGCCGAAAAGCTTGTTAACTCAATCAAATCTCTTTACGGCGACGAAATCACTTTCAGTAAAATGTATCCTGCCCAAATAGGAACGGGCGAAAACGGAATTGACAGTGTAAGGTATGAATTTTACTACCTTAACACACAAAACCAACAGCTGAAAATTTATGCTGACAGCGACGGCACAATCAGCTATGCAGAGTGTAATTTCACTTGGTAATTGACAAATCAACTTTACAGGACTAAAATATATGTCATAAATAAAAAAGAGGCGAAAATAATGTTGACTTTAGACAGAGTTTACAAGGCAAAACGTGTTCTCAGCGAAGTAGTAAGAGAAACAGATATGATACGTTCAAAAGGTCTTTGCCCTGATGCCGAAGTTTATCTTAAAACTGAAAATTTACAGGTAACGGGTTCATTTAAGGTCAGAGGCTCATATTTTAAAATCAGCCAGCTTTCCGATGAGGAAAAGGCAAAGGGCGTAATTGCCTGTTCGGCAGGAAATCACGCACAGGGCGTTGCTCTTGCGGCAACTAAAAACGGTATTAAATCTTTAATCTGCCTTCCTGACGGGGCACCTATCAGCAAGGTTGAGGCTACAAAAAAATACGGCGCAGAGGTTTGTATGGTAAAAGGCGTTTACGACGACGCTTACAACAAGGCTCTTCAGCTTAAAGAGGAAAAGGGATATACCTTTATTCACCCTTTTGACGATCCGGATGTTATTGCAGGTCAAGGCACAATCGGACTTGAAATTTTGGAGCAGCTTCCTGACGTGGACGCAGTAGTAGTTCCAATCGGCGGCGGCGGTCTTATTGCCGGCGTGGCATACACCGTTAAGCAGATTAATCCTAACTGCAAGATTTACGGCGTTCAGGCATCGGGAGCACCGTCTATGCTGGCGTCTGTTGCTGACGGAAAGATTGAAACTCTTGACAAAGTACAGACTATTGCAGACGGTATTGCAGTTAAAACTCCGGGTGAGCATACTTTTGAGCTTGTTAATCAGTATGTTGACGGAATTTACACCGTTACAGACGACGAGATTGCTCTTGCAATTCTTACTCTTCTTGAACAGCAGAAACTTATTGCCGAAGGAGCAGGCGCTGTTCCTGTTGCTGCGGTAATGAACGGTAAAATACCTAACATTACGGGCAAAAAGGTTTGCTGTCTTGTATCAGGCGGTAACATTGACGTTACTATCCTTTCAAGAGTTATTGAAAGAGGTCTTAAAATGGGCGGCAGAACTGCCGACATTACCATTGCCCTTTCAGACAAGCCGGGTCAGCTTATGGGCGTAAGCCAGATTATCGCCCAGCTTGGCGCAAATGTTGTTTCTGTTAATTACGACAGCACCGATCTTGATATGAACATTACAGACTGCTATCTTAAAATCGGTGTTGAAACCAGAGATTACAACCACATTGTGCAGATTAAAACCGCACTTAGAGAAGCAGGCTTTGAGGTTTGCGAACGATAAAACATAAAGGAGATATTGATATGGAATACGTAGCAACTAAAAACGCACCTGACGCAATCGGTCCTTACTCACAGGCTGTTAAAGTAAACGGATTGCTTTTCACATCAGGTCAGATTGCAATCAACCCTGAAACAAACAGCGTTGAGGCAAAAACTATTGAGGAGCAGACAGAGCAGGTTTGCAAAAACCTTAAGGCAGTAGTTGAGGCGGCAGGCACAACTATGGACAAGGTAGTTAAAACAGTTTGCTTCCTTGCAGACATTAACGATTTTGCTAAATTCAATGAAATTTACGGCACATATTTCACTTCTAAACCTGCACGTTCATGCGTTGCAGTTAAGGATTTGCCAAAAGGCGTTCTCTGTGAAGTTGAGGTTATCGCAGAACTGTAATCGTAAAGCAAAAAATTATCCCCTGAAAGAAATTCTTTCAGGGGATTTTTTTATCTGTTAATTATCGCTGCCCTTGTTATCGTCTTCAGGAGGAGCATAATAAGGATTATCATTAGGCTCTTCCTTTACCTCTTCTTTTGGCGTACAATAAGGATTTTCGGCAGGAGTACTGTCACTTTCCTTTGGTGCGCCGTAAGGATTTTGAGCAGGAGCGCTGTAATAAGGAGCAGCGCCGCCTTGCTGATGGTCGTTATTAACAGGCGGCTGATAATATTCACCGCTGTTATTTACGGGCTGTGAGTTGTAATTGTAGTTATAAGGATTGTTTTGAGGCTGCTGCTGTTGTGCCCCGCTCTGACTGTTATAGTAATAACCGCCGTTTTGATTGTTGTAATACGGGTTTGCGTACTGATTATTATTCTGTGGGCCATACCCATTACCATACGGGTTATTGTAATAATTCGGCTGATTGTACTTAACAAACCTTTCCTGTTCTGAAAGGAAATCATCGTCAGTAAGTACGCCGTGTGCCAAACCACGCAAACGGAAATTCTCATAATAGAGCGCCTGTGCTGTCATCACATAAGGGACAACATAAATTGATGCAATTCCAAACGTCACTATGCAAAGAAGATACCAAAGAATAAAACTTACATCTAAAGTGAAAAGTTCGGTCTTACCGCCCTGCGTCATTTTTTTGGAAAGCTTTAACGCTTCGGTTGGCTTTAAGTTAGGATTATCGGCTAAAATCTGATTGGCAAAATAAGTTTTATAATAATAAACTATACCCGGAACTATCAAGAGAAGTGACCAAAGGAAAATAAACAAATTCCTCAAAAGCACCAAGACAAGTTTATTAACATATGTCTTGTTAAAAGTATCCTTAAATAATCCGCTCAAAGACTCGCCCAAGTGAAGTTTTTCAATAGGATTACGCCTGATAAAAGCAAGGTAAATCCCCACTAACGTAACGGTAAGAGGCATAAATATAATATTTGCAATGCCCATTAAGCCTACCAAAGACGATAATGCCCCCAAACCGATAACCCTTGACATATTGTTTACAGGAACAGGACTTACCTCTTGACTGTTTGAATTAAAGGAAAAGTCCTCAATAGGATTGTCGGCAGTATTACCGTCGCCGAAATTATCGCTGAAATAGTCATAATAATCGTCGTAATAATTATCGCCGTAATCTTCAATATAATTGCTATTATTTTGATTGTCACTGACTATAGTGTCAACATTAACCGTAAATGAAGAACTGCCTGTAAGCAAAGACACAACCATAGAAATCAAAAAGAGATAAAACCACTTTCCTTTGATTAACTCCCTTGCCTGCTGCTTTACAACAGCTCTGTTTATTCTGTCCATAAAATCACTCTTTCATCAGCTTAAAACTCAAGCTTTTCCTCAATGAATGATACAAGCTCACTGATAGGAAGTCTTACCTGCTCCATAGTGTCACGGTCACGTACTGTAACGCATCCGTCCTCCTCTGACTCAAAGTCATAGGTAATGCAGTAAGGAGTACCAATTTCGTCCTGACGTCTGTAACGCTTACCGATTGAGCCTGCATCGTCAAAATCCACGTTAAATTTCTTTGAAAGAGTTGTAAATACCTCTGTTGCCTGTTCGCTTAATTTCTTTGAAAGTGGAAGAACTGCAGCCTTGAAAGGCGCAAGAACAGGGTGAAAATGCATTACTACTCTTGTGTCATTCTTTTCAGCGTCAATAACTTCTTCGTCATAAGCCTCTGTAAGAAGGGCAAGGAACAAACGCTCAACGCCCAAAGAAGGCTCGATAACGTAAGGAATATATCTTTCGTTATTAACCTGGTCAACATATTCAATGTTCTTACCGCTGGTTTTGCTGTGCTGGGTAAGGTCATAGTCTGTTCTGTCTGCGATACCCCAAAGCTCGCCCCAGCCAAACGGGAACTGATACTCAAAGTCGGTAGTAGCCTTTGAATAGAAGCAAAGCTCCTCCGGGTCGTGGTCACGCAGACGGAGATTTTCCTCCTTAATACCCAAAGAATAGAGCCAGTCACGGCAGAATCCTCTCCAGTAATCGAACCACTCAAGGTCTGTTCCCGGCTTGCAGAAAAATTCAAGCTCCATCTGCTCAAACTCTCTTACACGGAAAATAAATTTACCCGGTGTAATCTCATTTCTGAATGACTTACCTATCTGGGCAACGCCGAAAGGAATCTTCTTTCTTGTTGTTCTTTGAACATTTGAGAAGTTTACGAAGATACCCTGTGCAGTTTCGGGACGGAGATAAATCTCATCCTTGGCGTCCTCTGTTACACCCTGAAATGTTTTAAACATAAGGTTAAACTGACGAATGTCAGTAAAGTTGTGAGCGCCGCAGTTTGGACAAGGAATATTATGCTCCTTGATATAGTCTGCCATCTGCTCATTTGACCAGCCTGCAACATTTGTGCCGTCAAAGTTTTCAATAAGGTCGTCTGCTCTGTGTCTTGTTTTACACTCGCAGCAGTCCATAAGGGGATCTGAAAATCCGCCGAGATGACCTGACGCAACCCAAGTCTGCGGGTTCATAAGAATAGCGCTGTCAAGACCTACGTTATAAGGGTTTTCCTGAATGAATTTCTTTCTCCACGCTTTTTTAATGTTCTCTTTAAGCTCAACGCCCAATGGGCCGTAATCCCAAGTATTTGCAAGACCGCCGTAAATTTCAGAGCCTGCATAAACAAAGCCTCTGCCCTTGCTTAAAGCTACCAGCTTATCGAGAGTTTTTTCAGTATTAAGCATATAAATGTCCTCCATATTTAACACTGTATATTTAGTTATATATTACTATGTTTCAACATATAAGTCAATAAAATACACAACAAAAAGCCGCTGAAGGCAAATCCTTCAGCGGCTTTATTTTACCAACCGAGTCTGATAATTTTAATAGTACAGCTTCCTGTACCGTATCTGTAACAAGCTGCGTGACCTTCAGGAGTGAAAATATCAATTCGTCCTGTTCTTGAAAGTCCTGAGCCTCCACGGTCAACTACTGTGTAGTTTACACCGTCAACGCTGACAACTGAACCCATAGGAAGCCAGTTACAAGCGATATAATAAGGGTTTGGCATACCGTTATACACTTTTTTGCCGCTGGCAGTTACGCCTGTACCTGATCCGCAGGTTCCGCAAGCACAATAGTGGGTATATCTGCCCTGGATTGTCTGTCCTACTGTAAAGCCGTTTTTAGAGGTAACGCCGTTTGATTTAACGGTTGAAGTGCTCTTTGTTCCTACTTTTACTACCTTGTTAACAGCTTCTTTTGTGGTTACACGTTTAAGTTCGGTTTTACTGTCTTCTTTGCCGTTAACATACTTAACTTTATAGGTCACTTCTGCCTTGCCGTTTTCACCGCTGGTAACGGTTTTGGTGTCGCCAAGGTCCATTGAAGAATCCTCTTTTGTAACGGTTTTATATTTTACTGTTTCTGTTTCGGTAACTTCTTTATATTCAACACGATAAACAGTTACCTTCATATTTGCTTCAAGCTCTGTATCAGCCGACGGCTTGGTGTAATCATCCTTGCCGAGAGTAACCTTTGCAAATGAAAGCAAATCAGCTACTGTGCCCTGATACATTGCATATTTGTTTGTCTTACCGTCTACTGTAAGAGAAACGCTTTTTGCAGACTTAATGGTAACTACCATTCCGTCCTTAACTGAATCCTCTGCCGAGTAATTCAGCTTGTCGCCGTCTGAAACGATGATGCCCAGACTTTTAAGTGCCTCGCCAACGGTATCCTCATAAACTGTATAGGTATTGATTTCGCCGTTGAACTCAATATTAATGTTATTTGCTTTGTCTACTTTAATTGTTCCGCCCTTACCTGATGTAAAAGCGCTGATGTCAAGCTTATCACTTTCTGATAAAGTAATATTTGCTTGTGACAGGATTTCGATTGGCTCCGTCTCATTTGTTGTAATTACAATCGGTTCATTGCTGTCAACAACAATCTCTACATTATACTGTGATGCAAGACCGGCAAAAGCCGTGGTTGCGAAGATTGAAACAGCAATAACGAATGCAACTACTGCAGTAAGGATTGCACGGCTTACGCCTTTAATCCCGCTGCCAGTTGATTGGTTAATCATCTTAATCTCCTTTTTTATTCGTAAATATTAGGGTTAGTTACTTTAATTCCTAATATAGACAGTTGCCTGTCTAACAGAAGAAAATATTTCTGCTTTACCGTTATTATTTACCGAACGTTTGCCATTATAGTCACAAGTGCATAATGTGTCAATCTTTTTTCGAAGGCGTTTTTGTATATTTTGCACAAACACATCATTTTTTATCTGTACCAAAACTGCTCCTCGCTCAATATCTTGTGGTTATAAACTTTAATGTTTTATCACACTAAAGCAAATTTTTGACAAAACGGTAGAAAAG
Source organism: uncultured Eubacterium sp. (assembly GCA_944385025.1). Taxonomy (GTDB): domain Bacteria; phylum Bacillota; class Clostridia; order Oscillospirales; family Acutalibacteraceae; genus Eubacterium_R. The sequence goes on along the minus strand of CALWVQ010000070.1, from coordinate 8,403 downwards.
ACCCAAAATAATCTTACAATTTGTAACTTTTTTCTTTGCATAATTTTTTCAACACTATATCTTGTGTATTTTTCTTTTTATTGCCGTTATTTTGTCAATATATAGATTTTAATTTTTACAGTTAAAATTTTCCTGTAATAACAAAAAATCGCAGGCATAACTGAAAATCAGCTTTGCCTGCGATACAGTATTTACTGTATATTATAATATATATATTATATTATTTAAAACTATATTATATGCCTGTTTCAACAAATTATCTGTTCATATTCTGGTTTTGCGCCTGAAGAGCATTTTGCATAAAGTTAGTTTTCTTCTTTTTAGGCTTATAGGGCGGCGGATTTTTAAGAAGCTTGTTTATCTTCTTGTTTTTACTCATAAGCTTATTAATTTCGTGAACAGGGCCGGACATATAATCGGACATATACTTGTCAGCAACTGCCATAAGTTTTGGGTCGTTTCTCATCTCGCCCAAAATGGTAACGCCGATAATATCCTGAACCTCGTTAATACCGTCCTCATAAACTTCATTAAGCATTTTAAAAAGTTTCTTCTGCTCTGTTTCAGTACCGTTTGCAATAATATCAAGCACCTTGGGAGTACCTACCTCCATAAAGAAAGTTTCAGGCAGGAACTCGCCGTATTTTGCGATATTTTCCTTAACAGCGTCCTTCATCTCGGGATAAAGAGCGGCAAAACGGTTTGCAAGGCTGTCTGTATCATAGCTTATTGCGCCGCTTTTTGCCTTTGTTCTTGATACAGCCTTGGGCATCTTTACCTTATCAAGATCAACCTTTTTTCTTGCCTTAAAAAGTGAAGTGAGCTCGTCCGATATTTCGTTTGCAAGAGATTTTGCGTCGCGCTCATTATAGCTTTCGGTATCAAAAAGACTGCGTGAAAGAGTTTTAAACTCTGCGTCCTCGCTGTTTTCGTAAGCACATTCAAAAGCCATTATACTGCTTGATGGGTCATAAGTTACTTTATAGATGCCCTTTTCCCCAGAAAAGACGATACAGTTATCCTCCTGTGAGGTTTTGGAAAATCCCAGTTCCTTATTAATATCACCAAGGTTTTTTTCTATAATTTTAAAAGCCTCATTAATTTCCATAAGATATCTCCCAAAGCCGATAAATGATTTATCGGATATTCAGTATTATGTATTATAACATTATATTTTAAGTTTGTCACTAATATTTTTATTTATAAATTATTATATTTTAATATGTTGATTATTATTTGTCGGTATGATACAATAATGTGAATAATTATGAAAGCAGGTAGATAAAATGAAGAAAACACTTGGTATCATTTTCGGCGGCGTATCCTCCGAGCATGATATAAGCTGTATCTCTGCAAAAGGAATTATATCTAACCTTGATTACGACAGATACAATGTAGTCCTTATAGGAATCACAAAGGACGGCAGATGGTTTATTTATAACGATGATATTAACCTTATCCCCGAGGATAAATGGGTTTACTCTAAAAATCTTGTTCCTGCGTTCATTTCACCTGACACGTCTATCCACGGCTTAATTACCTGCCGCGGTGAAATTATAAGACTTGACGTTGTATTTCCTGTTCTTCACGGCAAAAACGGTGAGGACGGAACTATCCAGGGTCTTTTCCAGCTTGCCCAAATACCTTTTGTGGGCTGCGACGCCACCTCATCAGGAGTTTGTATGGATAAGGCGGTTACAAATGCAGTAGCAGATACCGTGGGAATTAATCAGGCAAAATGGCTTGCAGTTACCCAGTACGAATACTCAAAAAAGCAGGACGAAATTGTTGACAAAGCCATTGAGAAGTTAGGACTTCCTATTTTTGTTAAACCTGCAAACGCAGGCTCATCGGTGGGAATTTCCAAGGCACACAACAAAGAAGAACTGAAAAGCGCTGTTGAAAAAGCCTTTAAAGAGGATAAAAAAGCGGTGCTTGAGGAATTTATCGACGGTTTTGAGGTTGAGTGCGCCGTTTTAGGCAACGACGAGCCAATTACAGGCGAAGTCGGACAGATTGTTGCAGCGGCAGACTTTTACGATTTTGACGCAAAGTACAACAACCCTCAGTCACAGCTTCACATTCCTGCTCAAATTTCAGAGGAAAAGAGAAACGAGGTAAAGGCTCAGGCGCTTAAAGTTTACACCTCTTTAGGCTGTCAAGGTCTTTCAAGAGTTGACTTTTTTGTAAAGAAAGATACCGAAGAGGTTGTTTTCAACGAAATAAACACTATTCCGGGTCAAACGCCTATCAGTATGTACCCCAAGCTTTTCGAAGCTGTGGGAGTGCCGTACAAAGAACTTATAAACAGGCTTATCGACCTTGCCCTTGAGCGCGGAGGAAAAATATAAACCGCTATGGATAAGATACTTTTGGAAGTTGTGGGAACTCAGCGAATTGACAGTCAAAAGGATAAAATGGAGCTTACCACCATTGCCACCATTGAGGAGCTTGAGGACCACTACAAAATAAGATACACCGAGGAATACCAAGCGCCTGTTAAACCTGTTGACGTTTGCGTAAAAATCGGCAAAGACGAAAAAAGCGTGGAAATGACCAGAACTGGCGACTTTTCATCAAGGCTTGTTATTGAAAAATCACAGCGCAATCTTTGCCACTACGGCACGGAATACGGCGATATTTTAATGGGCATTTCGGGTCACACTATTGACTGCGACTACAATGAAAACGGGGGAAGCTTTTTGTTTTCCTATGATATTGATATAAACGGCGCTTTAGCGTCAAAAAACGAGGTTAGACTGACCTTCAGAAAAAATCAGGAGCAATAAAATGTCAAAAATAATAAAAGAAACAGAGATAAAATTAAAAGAAATAATTGAAAAGGCTGTTGCCTGTGCCATTGAAAACGGCGAACTGCCACAGGCTGAAATGCCTGATTTCATTATTGAAATTCCTGCAAACAAAGCAAACGGCGACTACTCGTCAAACGTGGCAATGGCAGGGGCAAGAGTTTTCAGAAAAGCGCCCAGAATGATTGCAGAAAGCATTGCAAATCACATTGATTTAACAGACACTCTCTTTGACAGGGTGAAGATTGCAGGGGCAGGCTTTTTAAATTTCTTCTTCTCACAAAAATTTTACAGCGAGATTTTAAAGGATATTTTTGCCTGCGGTGAAAACTACGGTAAATCAGACTACGGTCAGGGCAAGAAAATCCTTGTTGAATTTGTATCGGCAAACCCCACAGGCCCTATGCACATAGGTAACGCAAGGGGCGGAGCTATCGGTGACTGCCTTGCGTCCGTACTTGACTGGGCAGGATATGACGTCAGCCGTGAATTTTACATTAACGACGCCGGCAATCAGATTGAAAAATTTGCCACATCTCTCGAGGTGCGTTATCTTCAGCATTTTGATGACAGCGTTGAAATGCCAGAGGACGCTTATCAGGGTGCTGACATTACCGACCACGCCGAAAACTTTATTAAGGAATACGGCGACAAATATGTAAACGCACCAAGCGCTGAAAGAAGAAAAGCCCTTGTGGACTATGCTCTTCCCAAAAACATTGCAGGTCTTGAAAGAGATTTAGGCAGATACAGAATTAAGTATGACAACTGGTTCAGAGAGTCAACCCTTCATAATGACGGCTCTGTTGACAAGGTTATTAATGCCCTTAAAGAGAAGGGTGTAACATATGAAAGCGAGGGCGCTTTGTGGTTCAAGGCATCTGAATACGGCAACGAAAAAGACATTGTTCTTGTTCGTGCCAACGGACTGCCCACATATATTGTGCCTGACATTGCATATCATTATAACAAGCTTGTTACACGAGGATATGACAAGGCTATTGACGTTTTGGGCGCTGACCACCACGGCTATGTGGCAAGAATGAAAGCGGCTTTAACTGCTCTTGGACTTGACGCATCAAGACTTGATATTGTAATTATGCAAATGGTACGTCTTGTTCGTGAGGGCGAAACAATCAAGCTTTCAAAGCGTTCAGGCAAGGCAATCACTCTCAACACTCTTATTGACGAAGTGCCTCTTGACGCTGCAAGATTTTTCTTTAATTTAAGAGAGCCTAACTCTCACTTTGATTTTGATTTGGAGCTTGCTGCAAAGCAGTCCAGCGAAAATCCTGTTTACTACGTTCAATACGCTCACGCAAGAATTTGCTCAATTATCAAAAAGGCAAAGGAGCAGGGCGTGGAGTTAAGAACTCCTACCGATGAAGAACTTCTTCTCCTTAACAGCGCTGAAGAAAAAGAGCTTATCCGCCACCTGTCAGCGCTGACAAGCGAAATTGTAAGCTCTGCAAAGGCTTACGACCCTGCTAAAATCACTCACTACGTTATTGAACTTGCCACACTTTTCCACAAATTCTACAATGCACAAAGAGTTATGGTAGATGACCGGGGACTTATGCAGGCAAGACTTTATCTTTGCTGTGCAGTTAAAGACACAATAAGAAACATTTTAACTATGCTTAAGATTACTGCCCCAGAGGTTATGTAAGAAGGGAAATAATTATGCAACTGAAAAGCAAAATTCTCCACCAGGTTGGAAACGTACTTTTCAAATACATTTATAAAAACCCCAAACAAAATATGCTCAAACTTGTAAAAATAGGCAAGGCTGTGGCAGGCAAAATGTACCCTGAAAGCACATTTACAAAGCCTATTGAAATTATCACAGATGAGAGCAACATATGGCACGAATATCTTTTTAAGGGAATTGAGGATATAGACCGTGATTTTCTGCGAAAAGCAGTGCTGACCTTCGGCATTGACGCAGGTCTTATCGGCACGTCAACCCTTAGAAAAAAGCGTGAGGAAGAGCACTGTAATATCCCTTGGGTAGTGCTTATGGACCCTACCTCTGCCTGCAATCTTAAATGCAAGGGCTGTTGGGCGGCAGAATACGGGTACAAATCAAGTCTTACCCTTGACGAAATGCGTAAAATCGTTACCGAAAGCAAAGCGCTGGGCACTCATTTCTTTATGTTTACAGGGGGAGAGCCTTTAATCAAGAAAAAAGAAATCCTTACTCTTGCAAGGGAAAATCAGGACTGTATTTTTCTCGCCTACACTAACGGCACTCTTGTTGACCAGCAGTTTTGCCAGGATATAAGGGAGTGCGGCAACTTCGGTCTTGCCCTGTCCATTGAGGGAAGCGAGGAAACCAACGACACAAGACGAGGCGAGGGCGCTTACAAAAAAACTGTTGAGGCTATGAGGCTTCTTAAAAAGAACAAGTGCCTTTTCGGCGCGTCAATTTGCTACACAAGTCAAAACTACAAAGCTGTTACCAGCGACGAGTTTTACGATATGCTTATTGAAAACGGCGCAAAATATGCGTGGTACTTCCACTATATGCCTGTGGGCAGTGATGCGGACACAAGCCTTTTGCTTACACCTGAGCAAAGAGAGCACGTTTACCGTGAAATCCGAAACAAGCGTAACGAAAAAACAGGTAAGCCTATATTTACCGTTGATTTTCAGAACGACGCTGAATTTGTGGGCGGATGTATTGCAGGCGGAAGAAACTATTTCCACGTAAACAGCGAGGGCGACGTTGAGCCCTGCGTATTTATCCATTACAGCGATTCAAATATCAGAGAAAAAAGTATTCTTGAGTGTCTTAAATCGCCTTTGTTCAGAGAATATTACAAGGGTCAGCCTTTTAACGATAATATGCTGCGCCCCTGTCCGATGCTGGAAAATCCACAGGCATTAAGGCATATTGTTAATAAATCAGGCGCTAAATCAACAAATCTGCTTAAAGCAGAAAGCGTTGAAGAGCTTTGCAGTAAGTGCGACGCTTATGCGGCAAACTGGGCACCAAAGGCAAAGGAAATATGGGAAGAAAAGGAGCGTTTTAAACCCTTTACCCAGTATTACCGTGACACCCTTGAGGCAAAAACAGAAACAGAAAAATAACAAAGGAGGCACTTCAAAGAAGTGCCTCTGTTTGTCTGCAACAAAGAGGTAAATTTATGATTGGACTTAAACGGGGAACAGTTAATTTATGCCCCCACGAAAAAGAATGGGAAGCGGAAGCCCAGCGTACTATTTTACAATTAAAAGAAATTTTAGGACCTGTTATAAAAGATATACAACATATAGGAAGCACCTCAATACCCACGATAAAAGCAAAGCCTATTATTGATATTGCCGTAAAAGTTGATGATTTTAAAAGTGTTTTAGAGTTTGAACAGCAACTCAAGAATAAGGGATTTCACTATCGTTCAAGCCCAAATGGCGACGGGGAAAAACAATTACTCTTTGCCTGCGGTAGTTTTTATGACGGCACAGGAGATATGCAAACCCACTTTATACATTTTGTTTTAACTGACAGTATGGAATGGACAAACTACATAAATTTTAGGGATTATCTAATCAACAACATATCAGTTGCTAAAGAATATGAAAAGTTAAAAGTAAGGCTTGCCAAACAGGCTCCCGTTGACCCGGGAAGAGAAAAGTATCTTAAAGGAAAGCATAATTTTATAGTTTACACCTTAAGAAAAGCCCTTGTAAAATCTTATTTAGGTAAAACCGTCAATATTAAAATTGACCGTCCCATAGGCAGTATTCACCCTAAACACCCTGACCTAATTTATCCTATAAATTACGGTTACATACCAAATGTGATAGGCGGCGACGGAGAAGAACTTGACGTATATTTACTTGGCGTAGAAGTCCCCGTTAAGGAATACACCGTCAAAATAATTGCAATTATTCACCGTCACAATGATGTTGAGGATAAACTTGTCGGCGTACCTGAAGGGCAGAATTTTAATAAAAAAGAAATTGCATCTGCTGTTCATTTTCAGGAACAGTATTATGAAAGCGAAATTGAATTATATGAGCCGTAAATGGTATTTAAAAAGGACATCTCTGTTAAAGAGATGTCCTTTTTAATTTTTATATCCTTACAGGAATGTTTTTTTCGTTTAAATATTTTTTCAGTTCAGGTACAGGCAATTCGTTAAAATGAAACAGGCTTGCAGCCAAAACTGCGTCTGCCTTGCCCTGTGTAAAGGCGTCATAAAAATGCTCTGCCTTGCCTGCTCCCCCCGAAGCAATTACAGGAATACCCACACTTTCGCTGACTGCTCGTGTAAGCTCAATATCGTAGCCTGTTTTCTGACCGTCCTGATCCATAGAGGTCAAAAGAATTTCTCCTGCTCCTCTTTTTTCTGCCTCAACTGCCCATTTAACAGCGTCAATGCCTGTGGGAATTCGCCCGCCGTTAAGATAAACCTCCCAGCCGTTATCGTTTCTTTTAGCGTCAATAGCGCACACTACGCACTGGGCTCCGAATTTATAGGACGCATCATTTATAAGCTGTGGATTTCTCACTGCGGCAGAGTTTACGGAAATTTTATCCGCCCCTGCTCTTAAAAGCTCTTTAAAATCCTCAACAGTTCTTATTCCTCCGCCCACTGTAAAAGGAATAAACACCGTTTCGGCAACTCTTTTTACAATGTCAATCATCGTGCTTCTGCCCTCGTGGCTTGCGGTAATATCCAAAAGCACTAACTCATCTGCACCCTGTCTGTCATAAGCTGCTGCGCACTCAACAGGGTCACCTGCGTCTCTTATATCTACAAACGAAACGCCCTTTACTACTCGACCGTTTTTAACGTCAAGGCAGGGTATTATTCTTTTTGCGTACATATCAGCACTCCTCCTTTAAAAAGTTTTCAAGGAGCTTAAGTCCCGCCTTACTGCTTTTTTCAGGGTGAAACTGGGTTGCGCTCAAATTTCCTTTTTGAACGGCACACTGAATTTCCACACCGTAATGTGTAACTCCTGCCACCACGTCGACGTCAGCATCTTTAAGATAATAGGAGTGCACAAAATAAAAGTAACTTTCATCATCAATGCCGTCAAAAATGCCGTTTCTTTGCTTTAACTCCACGGAATTCCAGCCCATATGAGGCACTTTAAGTCCATTGTCTTTGGGAATAGTAACTATCCTGCCCTTTAAAAGTCCCAAGCCTTTAACATCGGGGCTTTCGTCGCTTTCTTCAAAAAGAAGCTGCAAACCAAGGCAGATACCGAGAAACGGCTTGCCGCTTAATGCCGCCTCTTTAACTGTTTCAACTAAGCCTCGCTCCTGCATAGAATTCATAGCGTCGCCGAATGAGCCGACGCCGGGGAGAATCACGTGAGAGGCGGAAAGTATCTTATCCCTGTCCTGTGTTATTTCACTTTCAGCGCCGAGATAATCAAGGGCTTTTTTTACGCTTGACAAATTTCCTGCGCCGTAATCAATAATTGCAACCATATTTTTCTCCTAATATATAATGAAAATATTATATCACACACCATATTCACTTTCAACTCATTGACAAACATCAGTTAAAATGTTAGAATCACTAACGTGATACGGAGATGTACCCAAGAGGCTGAAGGGTCCGGATTCGAAATC
>CALWVQ010000069.1 GCA_944385025.1 uncultured Eubacterium sp. | reverse complement strand
GTTGTCATAAACGTAAATGGTTGCCTCGGGCAGTTCTCTTTGAAAGTCGTTAATTACTTTTTTGATGGTTACTGCCTCGTTATAGCAAGGAATTAAAACTGCTATTTTATCCATATTTCGTTCTCCTTTGAATTTGATTTGTAGTTGTTGTCAGACTTTTTGCCGGAAAATGTTACATATATTGCAATAGGCAGGCAAACTACCATTGGTATAGCATACCTCATATATGCAACCGGTCCTAAAAAGCATACGGCATAGTTTGCAAAAATAGGAAGAAATGCCAGCAGCTCCTTGTGCTTTTTCCTAATCAGCATAGCAATGAACAATATTACATATGCCCAAGTGTAAAACGAAAATTCAACCAAACAGTTGAGAATCGGGATTTGCGACAAGGCGTTAACTGCCTGTTTAATTATTGTCCTTTCACCTTTAAGCGATGAAGGATTTTCAAGTCCTTCAAATCTTTCGCTGATAACCTCATCGGTTATACCGTTATAGTAGATGTTGTCCTGATCTGATTCAAAGCAGAACCAGTTGTAATTTAAATTTAAAAATGCTTCTATGTAAACGTCGGGATGCTTCTTTAATTGTTCAAACCAAACTTTAAAATAGTTAATTAAGTCATCTGTATCGGCGAACCTGTTATATGTTATTTTAACCGTATCGCTCCTGTTTGGCACATATCGCTCTGCAATATCGTCAAGAGAGTATTGCTGACCGCCAAGTATTGTCAGAATTGCATCCTCTTCCTCAGGCGTTATTTCATCGCCGTATTCGTCAATGTACCTTGCTGTTTGCTGAAAAGGTACAGAAAGCATTTCACGGGGACTACCGTCTAAAATATTCATTGAGCTGAACAAAAATCCCGTATATCCGATTTTAAACACTAAAAGGGGAATAAGCAGTACAGCTCCGATTTTAACGAGAAATTTCTTGTCTTTTCTGAAATGGATTATAACGAATGGGAAAGTCGCAAGAATAAGATAAAATCCGTTGTTGCGTATAATCATCACATAGAAAAGGACAATACACAGAAGTATATATTTTTTTGCCGTGAATTTTTCAGGCTGCCTGAATGCTTCCAGCAATAATACAGTCATAAATATTATGCCGATTGCAAACGGCGTGTCTTTAAGCACCGTCATACCCCACAAAGGAAACAGCGGGCAAAAGGCAAAAATGATGTAAATCACTTTTTGAAGTCCCGACGGCATACCGTATTGTTTCAGCTTTATTACTATAAAAGTCAGGCTTGCGGCAAACGCAATGCTTTGTAATACTGAAAACAGCTCAATTGCAATAAAGTATGAGCCTATTGCTTCACCAAGCTTAATAAAGCATCCCAAAATTAAAGTGTGAAATACTGGATGGTGATTATTAAGCAGTATAGTTGCATTACTGCTGTCAATGAAATTTATTGTTCTGCAAATATCCTCATATCCCATTATTTGAGCAAATTGGTCTCTTGCGTCAATATTCATTGAACCGGGAGCCATAATAACCATATATGGAATCCAGCAGACAATCATAATTGCCGTAAGTGCGGCAAAAAGTTTGTAATTGAATTTACCGTTTGTGTTCTTTTCTTCAATACTTGTCCTGTTTATAATGTCTAACACAAAAAATGCAACAACAGCTATTCCTATGCCTTTTAAAAACGAAGTGAAAAGTGCTGTTGTGCTTGCAAAAAGCAAGTCCCAGCTGTTTGTTTTAAGGTAGCTGTCGCAAAGCAGTATAAACAGTGCCGATATTGCAGAAAAGGGTATGTTCCACTTTAGGTTTTCTTTTCTTACTTTTGGAATTAAGTGACTGAAAGCCACCAGCATTAAGATAAAAACTAATGTGAAAACGTAATCAACATCGTTAAATGAACACCGTATCTGCCAAATCATAACAGCAAGTCTGCTTCCGAGCTGTTCTTTTATCTGTTCTGTGGCAGGATAAGTACCGTTATTGATAAGCATTGAAAGGCTTGCTATAAGTGTTACGGCTAAACTTTTCAAAATTTGAGATATTGATATACTTTTAATTTTGTTGTTCATTCAATAAACTCCTTTATGACACATACATCTGTTATTATATATCTCTTTATGTTTAAAATCAACTTTTATTATATAAAATAGACACTGTATACTAAAAAAATGTCAATATTGTCACTTTAAATAGTAGTCAGATTGTCTTATACTCAAAGCATAAAAGGTAAAAGGAGTAATAATGATGAAAAGAATAGTAACTATTCAGGATATTTCCTGTCTCGGTAAATGTTCCCTTACAGTTGCACTGCCCATAATTTCAGCAATGGGAGTGGAGACGGCAATAATTCCTACCGCAGTACTTTCAACTCATACAATGTTTAAAAACTTCACTTTTAAGGATTTGGACGACCAGATTGTTCCTATCACAGATCACTGGAAAAATGAAAACATTAAGTTTGACGGTATTTATACAGGTTACCTTGCCTCTGCCCAGCAAATTCAGACGGTTATGGGCGTTATCGAAAAACTCAGGGAGGATAACACTTTAGTAGTTGTTGATCCTGCAATGGCAGACAATGGTAAAATGTACCCTGCTTTTGATGAAACATTTCCTAAAGCAATGGCAAAACTTTGCGGCATAGCCGATATAGTTCTTCCAAATATTACCGAAGCTTGTTTTATGACAGATACCGAATATAAAACTGACTATGACAAGGCGTATATTGATGACCTTCTTAAAAAATTGGCGGCTTTGGGCTGTAAAAAGGTAGTACTTAAAGGAGTAAGTCTTGACGGTAAATACGGTGTGCTTTGCTATGACTGCAAAACAGGGGAGATTAACTCATATTATCACGAAAAATTAAGCAGAAGTTTCCACGGTACAGGCGACGTGTTTGCCTCAACTTTTGTAGGCGCTTCAATGAGAGGAAAGGATATGCTTGAAAGTGTTAAACTTGCAGCAGATTATACTGTTGAAAGCATTCGTAAAACTCTTGAAAGCGATGAGCCGAACTGGTACGGAGTAGATTTTGAGTCCGCTGTGGGACTTCTTATTGACAGACTTAAATAACTGATTTATAATCACATAAAAGCAAAAAAGTAAATGCTTATTCGGCATTTACTTTTTGTTATGTTATTAACTTCGGCAGGTGAAATAAATGGGTAAATCAAAAGATAAAACCAATGTAATGCGTGTGCTTGACAGTAAAAAAGTTAAGTATGAAAGCCACGAATATGTAAACACAGACGCTGTGAGCGGCACGGAAGTGGCGTCAGCGCTTAATGAAGACCCCAACCGTACCTTTAAAACACTTGTTACGATGGGAGCATCAAAAAACCACTATGTTTTTCTTGTACCGGTTAACTGCGAACTTGATTTGAAAAAAGCCGCAAAAGCAGTAGGGGAGAAGAAAATCGAAATGATTAAATCAAAGGAACTTCTTTCTCTTACGGGGTATATTCACGGCGGCTGTTCCCCTGTGGGAATGAAAAAATTTTTCAAAACAACAATTCACAAAACAGCCGAAAATTTTGACACAATTATTTTCAGCGCAGGGAAAATCGGTTATCAGGTAGAACTGAGCCTTGATGAGCTTAAAAAGGTTATAAGATTTGATTTAGCCGATATTGCCTGTAATTAATCCACCTGTAATTTGAATACGATTTTTCTTACAAAAACATCTTTGTCTGCGGAAAGTCCGGGCAAATGAGCGTCCGAAGGAGTAAGAAAAAGGAATGTGCCTTTAGTAAGCGTAAAGTCAAACTGAGCGTCACCCTCATAAAAGGCGATGTCCTTTCCATTGCTGTATTCCTCTTTTACAAGGTCTACTTTGTCAAGGCTTGCCCAGCGTATTTTCTCCATACCTGTTACAATGTACTGAATATCAATATATTTTTTATGTGCCTCAAACATCATTTCAGGTGTTTGGGGCTTTGTTTTATAGCTTTGTATCATAGCAAAAACACGTTTGCCGTCAAGTTCATACGTTGCGTCCGGCTTGTCGTTTTTGTTAAATTCTTCAACGAAGTCTTTAATCATTTTCATATCGGGATACTGCTCGCAGTAATCCTCGGCGTTTGCCATTTTATCAAAAATCACACTAATCACCTCAAAATGATTTTATCACAATTAACTTTGCCATTCAATGATAAAGTGTGTTACAATAAAATATATTTCACATATTCTTTTTCTTTTGAGTTTTTGAAGATTTTACCGGAAATAAATCTTACAATAGGACCTGCAACGAATAACTGCCAGAAAAATGCCATAGGGAAATTTTTTATTGTAAGTTCTGCCCACGTTGCAACAACTTCAGAGTTAATGCCGCCGTTTAAAAGTATAGTTGCGGCAAAACTCATCATAGGACACATAAATAAAATTGAAAATACTGAAATTGATAGTATTGTAACATTAGGTCTGTCTTTTGTGGGGTCAACAATCTTTAGCGCACACTTTTTAGCTAAAGGTCCTGCAATCAGCATATCAAGTATAAATCCAATGCCGCACATAATAGGCATTTCGCTTAAAGCAGCAATAAAAACCCTGTTTTGCATACCTCCCGTAGCAAACGCAATGTTGTAGCAAACCATAGCATAAACCATAACGATTACCATTAAAATTGTAAAAATAACTTCCTGTAATTTAGTTTTTGGCATATTATAAAATCTCCTTTTTTAGTTAAAATTTTATTGCGGCAACAAAAAAAGACAGAGGGAAACTTTCGTCTCGCCCTGTCTTTGACATTACTGCAACTACCATTAATTGCGTGTATTTTATCACGCAAATATCAAAAAGTCAACATTTGATTTATTTCTATATAGGAGGCATAAATGACGTATTACAGCAAATATTCAACTCCTTTTGGTGACGTTATCATCATCTGTAACGAAAAAAGTTTAACCGGCGTTTATTTTTATTCAAGCCGTTATTTTCCTGTTGAAGCAAATTATGTTTCTGCAAACGATAGCTGCGAAATAATTGCTAAAACAAAGAAATG
>CALWVQ010000068.1 GCA_944385025.1 uncultured Eubacterium sp. | reverse complement strand
ATTTCCTTTGTGATAATCAAATCAAATTTATGTTCCCTTGCATCTGCAATCATTCTGTTAAAGGCATCACGCTTTTTTGTGTTCGTTCCGCTTATACCCTCGTCAACATAGATTTCGTACATCTCCCACAAGGGATTTCGTTTTATGAATTCATCAAAATACTTCTGCTGACTTTCAAGAGAATTCGCCTGATCGTAACCGTCAGTTGATACTCTACAGTAGGCTGCAACAGTCATTGTCTTATCATCCATAAATGTACCAAACACAATTTCACCCCTTTATTCAGCGACAAGTATATTCAAACAATTTTGAAAGTCCTGCTAAAATTTCAGCGCCTCTTTCATTCTTTCATACTGATTGTAATCTATCCTGCCACTATCCTTAAGGGCAAGGAGTATTGCATCCTCAAGCACAGTTTCAAATTCTTTACTATTCAAGCTTTCGGCATAATCCCTTGGTCTTTCTAAGATGACTTTTGTTTTCATCACTAATCGCCTCAAGGATTTTTATGCAAATAGAGTTTGTCCTTATGCAATTAAAAAAGGAACTTACGTTTCCATAAGTTCCTTTAAATCATCCTTTGTATCAACATCGAATACTTCATATTCATTATCTGCATTAACACAAATTGTTTTTAATCCGCTTTGTTTTATAGCATCAAGTCCGCTTTCGCCTTTTTCAACATTCATAAGATATTTAAAAGCACTTTTAGGGAATATTACAGGACTTGCGCATACATTATTGTAACCGAGACGGATTATACAATCATTATATAAAAACGAAAGTAATAACTTTTCAATACTTTTTTCACTTACTAACGGTTGGTCGCTGTTTAAAAACATTAATGCGTTTGAATTTTCTGCATATTTTAATGCCAATCTTATAGCGTCGCTTTTATCTTCAAAAGAATGAAAAATACAGTCTATGTTTTTTTCTTTGCAAATTTCACAAATTTCTTTATGGACAGTCACCGCAAAAGATTTAGAAAACAAAGAACTTTTTGCTAACTCTATTGAGTACTCAATAAGTTTTTTATCAAAAAGAGTTGCTAATAATTTATTTTCTTTTCCAAAGCGTTTTGACTGCCCCGATGCCATTATAACGCAAGTAACTTGCGGCAGTTTTTCATCTAAATCACAGACAAACACATTTTCATCATTAACAATTTTATTGAAAAAATCGGAATTTTGCTTTCTTAAAACAAGCACGCACCTTTTTGATTTCATCAATTTTTCAACTGCGTCTTGATACTCTTTTACAGAGTTTTCAACATAGCCTATTTCATCAATAACACACCACTTGTTACTGCTGTTGATACATTTATCTAACTCGTCAATACATTTTTTTGAAAATGTATTTTCCACGATTTTCATTTTGCATCTTTGGGTTGCAACAGTCTCATCATAGGTAGCGACTGCAAATTCCCTGCAGTAATTTGTTTTGAAAAGCACGCACTGTTTTTCCTTGGCAAAAGTAGTAATTTGGTCAACGCCATCATTTTTAATACTTTTAACAAGTTCCTGCACCAAGGTAGTTTTTCCGCTGTTTACAGCACCTGTTACAACAAGGTGAGTTTTGTTACTGCTGATTAAAATATCTATTATAGATTTCTTGTGAAGACTTGCGACATTCAGTTGCATATTTTTCATATTTATCTATAAACTCCCTTGCCTCGTTTGAAAGAACGCTGCCTCCGCCGCCTTTGCCGCCTATTGATTTTTCGCAAAGTTTAAAGCCGAGTTCCTTTTCCGCTTTATCAAGAAGCTGCAAAGCCTTTGTGTAAGCCATATTCATTTCTATTGATGCTTTTCTTAACGAACCCAGTTTGTCGACATTTTTAAGTAACTCATAGGGTCCCTGACCGAAAAATTTTTCACCACTGTCAGAACAGATATAAATTTTAATATCACATTTCATAATTTTTCACCATTTTCACCGTATCAGCAACAAGGAAATACAGCATATCTGTCAAGTGCTTTCACTACTTTTACACCGTTAAAGGCTTTGCTGAGCACATTTTCAATTTCACTTTGAGTATCAGTTTTTGTGTCTATTATTCCTGCACATTTACCTTGTGAAATTACTATTACTTTTTCACAGGAATAAAGAGCAAGCATAGGGTCGTGAAGTGTTACTAATCCTGTAATACCCTTTTCTTTTGCAATACCTGAAAGTAATTTCATAGTTGAATAGCGATTGACAATATCAAGAGCGCTGTCAGGCTCGTCCAAAAGCCATAATTTTGTGTCTTCTGCCACGGTTCTGGCAATAATACAAAGCTGTTGCTGACCTGCGCTTAAAGTTGAGTAATTTCTTTTGCCGAAATTCTCAAGTCCCACAAATTTAAGTGCATTTTCTGCCTTTTGAATTTGTGAAGAAGAAGGATTTTCAAACATTGACAGCCTTGAATTAAATGCAGACAAAACAACATCTAAAACGCTCATATCCTCCGAAACACCTGTTTTTTGAGGTATATAACTTATAAGCCTTGATTTTTCTTTTAAAGACAGAGTTTTTATATCTTCATTTTCAAAGATAATTTCCCCGCTAAAATCAATAAGCTGTGAAACGGCTTTTAACAAAGTTGTTTTTCCGCAACCGTTTTGACCTACTACAGCACACAATCCCCTGCCTGAAAAAGAAAGATTTTCAAGCACCTTGTTATTACCGTAGGATACTGACAAATTATTAATTTTCAACTGATTTTCATTACTCATAATTTTTCTTCCTAACAAGGAGGTACACTAAAAACGGTGCTCCTGCAAGTGAAGTAAATATACTTAACGGCAGCTCGCTTTCTGCAACACTTCTTGCAAAAATATCTGCCGCAAGCATAGTGATTACACCTACAAGGACTGAACAAAACATTGTCGATTTTTTATTAGTTTTCATCAATATTCTTGCAATATGAGGTGCAATTAAGCCCACAAAACTTATTAATCCTGTGGCGCTGATTACACTGGCAACACCGAGTGTTGAAACTGTCAAAACAATTCTTCTCATTTTAGGAACATTGACGCCTAAAAGCTCTGCTTCCTCGCTGTTATAGGACAAAAGCAAAATTTGACGATGAAGTGCAAAAAGCAGTACAACACAAGCAATGCCCACTACCGCCATAGGAATAAGGCTTTTTAAAGTAATGGCATTAAGACTTCCCATTATCCAATATTCTATTGATGCAAGTTGTTTTTCAGGGTCGGCAGATAATTTCAGCACCATTAATATCATCTGAAAAAAGCATTAACTGCTACACCTGCCAAAACGATTGTTGAGGTAGATTTACTTTTTATCGCCGAACAAATTGCCAAGCTTACCGTTACTGCTATCATTGCCCCTGCAAAAGCCCCCGCAGTAGTTGCAATGGCAGTGGAAGACAAAAACAAAATTGCAAAAGCTGCACCGCTGCTTGCGCCTGATGCCACGCCGATTATATCAGGAGACGCTAAAGGGTTTTTAAACACAGTTTGATAAGCGTAACCCGAAACGGAAAGTACTGCGCCTGCCACAACGCAAGCAACTGTTCGCGGAAGTCTTAAGGTAAAAAACACATTTTTATGCAGTTCATTTGAATTTATCAATTCACTCAGCGACAAATTAAACTTACCCACTAAAAGCGACAAGATAAAAAGCAAAATTCCAAAACAAAACAAAATTACTGTTAATATTTTGTTGTTTTTAATGTTTAGTTTTTTCATAAATTAATCTAAAAGGGTAGTATCTGCTTCAAATTCATAGAATCTGGAGTAAAAATCTTTTGTTTCTTTTGATAAATAATCTTCATCGAGAGCATTTTTATGAATTTTACTTGCAATGAAAATACTGCCCAGGAAATTTGACGGAACAGGTGAATCCCAAGATTCAAATTCACTTGGAATTTTGTAAACATTTTTATTTTTAACTGCGTCTAAAGATGATAGATTTGTATCGTTAAGAATGTCATCCACTGTGTATTCGGCGTCAGACGCAACGATTATATATTCAGGATTCCAAGAAATAAGTTGTTCATAAGAAACCTCTGCCCAATAGGTATCTTCAATTTCGTTTGCAACATTTACTGCTTTTGCATTTTCAATAAGGCTGTTTTGATACATTTTTGCACCTGCAGTTGAAAGATAAGAACTGTTGCCTGCAAAATAAACGGTAGGTGCGTCGGCATCCTTTAATTTGTCGTTTAATGTTTGAATAGAATTATTTGCATACTCTATAATTTCATTGCCAAGCTCTTTGCAATTTAATGCAGTTGACAATATTTCTACTGTTTCCTGCATAAGCTCGGTGCTTTCAGGATTTACAACTATTGCAGTTATTCCCAACTGCTCTAAAGATTCTACTACATCTTTAAGTTTCAAAGGAAGAATAACAACATTAGGATTAAGAGATGCACACTGCTCTAAATCAAACTGCTTTGCAGTGCCTACTGACGGAAGAGAAATAATTTCCTTTGCACTAAGCGAGTAAATATTTCTTGTATCAGCCTTAGCCTCAACACCTACAAGCTTGTCCTCTTGACCAAGTGAAATCAAAATTGATGTAGCAATATAGTAACCGCTTACTATTGTTTCGGGCTCTTTTTCGATAACAACTTCCCTGCCTGCCTGGTCAGTAACAGTAACAGGATAAGTAACCTGCTGTTCTGAAGCGGAAGAAGCTGTTGTGCCATTATTTGTATTTTGTTCTTGTTGTGTATTTGTGCAACCTGCAAAACTGAATGTTAAAACGATTGCTACTAATAACGCTATTATTTTTTTCATTTTCTGTTCTCCTGTCGTTATAGTTTTAAAACTACAATGGATTATAACACAAAAATATGTTATAAACAATATAGTAGCAGATATTTAAAACAATTAATTATCGTTTAATTATCGTAGTGAAGCAGAGGGATATTATGTTTACAGCAAAAAATTTTGTATCACCTGATACAATAGAAGAGGCATATAAACTTAATCAAAAAAGGTCAAACAAAATTGTAGGCGGTATGCTTTGGCTCAAAATGAGCAGTCAGAATTATGACACAATCATTGACCTTTCAAAATTAGGGCTTGATAAAATTGAAGAAAACGAAGACTGCTTTGAAATAGGCGCATATGTAACTTTAAGAGATATTGAAACACACACTCAGTTAAACAACTGTTTTAATAATGCACTTAGGGATGCAGTAAAATCAATAGTAGGAGTTCAGTTTAGAAACTGTGCCACCGTAGGCGGAAGTATTTTCGGGCGATATGGTTTTTCAGATGTTTTAAGCGTATTTTTATCTTTAGACTCCACTGTTGTACTCTACAAAGCAGGAGAAATTCCCCTTGAAGAATTTATAAAAATGCCTTTTGACAATGATATTTTAATGAAAATCAAAGTTGCAAAAAACGGCAGAAAGTGTTTCTATCAGTCTGTTAGAAATACTAAAACCGATTTTCCTGTATTAACTTGTGCAAGTTCTGTTTTAAACGGAAAAATCAGACTTGTTTTTGGTGCAAGACCTTCTAAGGCGATGAAAGTTGAATATGATTTTGATTTAAGCAGCAATTCAAATTCACTTGAACTCTTGGCGCAAAAAATCGCTAAAAATGCAAAAAAAGACATAAAAGTTTCTTCAAATATGAGAGGCAGTAAAGAATACAGGACTCACCTTGCAGGTGTCCTCAGCAAAAGAGCAGTGTTAGAAACAGGAGGTGCAAAATAATGGAAATTTCAATTAAACTAAACGGCAAAATAGTTAGTGATAACATTGATGCAGATATGCTTTTAATTGATTTTGTAAGAAAGCACGGCTGTTTAAGCGTAAAGCGAGGCTGTGATACTTCCAACTGCGGACTTTGCACTGTTTTTCTTGATAACAAGCCTGTTTTGTCCTGCTCTGTTCTTGCTATGAAAGCAAACGGAAAAGAAGTTACTACCCTTGAGGGACTTCAGGAAGAAGCAATAGATTTTGGGCAGTTTATTGCAGAGCAAGGTGCTGAACAATGTGGATTTTGCAATCCGGGATTTATTATGAACACCATTGCTCTTTTAAGAGAAAATCCTAATCCTACAGACGAAGAAATTAAAGAGTACCTTGCAGGTAATCTTTGCAGATGCTCGGGATATGAAGGACAACTAAGAGGTATTAAAAATTTTTTAAAGAGAAGGGACGAAAAGGCACAAAATGAAATCTGTTAATAAACCTATAAAAAAGATTGACTCAATGCAGCTTGTTACAGGACAACCGGTTTACACAGAAGACATTGCGCCGTCAAACTGCCTTGTTGTTAAACTGCTCAGAAGTCCCCACGCAAATGCGATGATAAAGTCTATAAATACTGACATTTCTGAAAAAGTCAGCGGAATTGAAGCTGTTTATACATACAAAGATATTCCTGAAAATGCAAGAAGATTTACTCTTGCAGGTCAGACTTACCCTGAGCCAAGCCCATATGACAGGCTTCTGCTTGACAAACACGTTCGTTTTGTAGGGGATGTTGTGGCAATAGTTGCAGGAACAAACGAAAAATGCGTTGACAAGGCTTTAAAATTAATCAAGGTAGAATATGATGTTCTTGAGCCGATTTTAGATTTTCACAAGGCGCTTGACAATGAAATTCTTGTGCATCCCGAAGACAACTGGGAATCTCTCTGCCCCGTTGGAGCAGACAACAAAAGAAATCTTTGCGCCCACGAGATTTGCGAAAACGGTAATGTTGACGAGGTTCTAAACTCTTGTGATGTTGTAATTGACCGAGTTTACCACACGAGAGCAAATCAGCAAACTATGATGGAAACATTCAGAACTTTTTGCACTATTGACACCTATGGCAGACTTAATGTAGTTAGCTCTACTCAAATTGTATTTCATTGCAGGAGAATAATAGCAAATGCACTTGGTATTCCTAAATCAAAAATACGAGTATCAAAGCCGAGAATCGGCGGCGGATTCGGAGCAAAGCAAAGCTCCGTTTCAGAAATATATCCTGCATTTGTAACCTGGAAAACTAAAAAACCGTCAATGTTAATTTTTACAAGAACCGAGTCTATGATTGCATCTTCTCCAAGGCACGAAATGGAAATGCACGTAAGACTTGGAGCTATGAATGACGGAACTATCAGAGCAATTGACCTTTACACTTTATCTAACACAGGCGCATACGGCGAACACGGACCTACCACTGTTGGATTGTCAGGTCACAAGTCAATTCCTTTGTACGGAAAATGCGAGGCTTTTAAGTTCAGTTATGATGTAGTTTACACGAATGTAATGTCAGCAGGTGCTTATCGCGGTTACGGCGCTACTCAAGGACTTTTTGCAGTTGAGTCAGCAGTAAACGAGCTTTCGCACAAGCTTTCAATAGACCCGTTTGAGTTAAGAAAAAAGAACATTATTCATCAAGGTGATGTAATGCCTGCTTATTATAACGAAACAAACACAAGCTGCGCCCTTGACAGATGCCTTGACAGAGTTCACAAAATGATAGATTGGGATAACAAATATCCATTCAGAAAGATTAGCGATACTAAAATTCGCTGTGTCGGAATGGGTATGGCAATGCAGGGCTCAGGTATAAGCCATGTGGATGTTGGTTCTGCTACAATCAAGCTGGGTGACGAAGGCATCTACAATCTTATAATCGGTGCTGCCGATATGGGTACAGGCTGTGACACTATTTTAGCCCAAATTGCCTGTGAAGTTCTTGAATGTCCAATGGAACAGATTTCAGTTTCAGGTGCAGATACAGACAACTCTCCGTATGACTCCGGCTCTTATGCATCAAGCACAACTTTCGTTACAGGAAAAGCAGTTGAATTATGTGCTATTGAGTTAAGGGAAAAAATTTGCAAAATCGGTGCTAAACTGTTAAATTGCAAGGAAGACGAAACAGAATTTAACGGCAAGGCAGTTATTTGTACTGCAAACAACAACAGCGTTTCACTTGAAGATATTGCAACATCATCTATGTGCGGAAATGACATTGCACTTGAGGTAACAAAATCTAACACTTCTCCTACATCCCCGCCGCCGTTTATGGTTGGTGCTGCTGAACTTGAAACAGATATTGAAACAGGCGAAACCTCCGTAGTTAATTACTGTGCGGCAGTGGACTGCGGAACTCCTATTAATCCAAACCTTGCCAGAGTACAGGCAGAGGGCGGAATTTTACAAGGTATCGGAATGGTACTGACTGAAAACATCACCTATGACAATAAAGGAAAGCTGTTCGAAAATTCTCTAATGCAATACAAAATTCCAACTCGTATGGATATTGGCAAAATAAGCGTTGAATTTGAAAGCAGTTACGAAAACAGCGGACCGTTTGGTGCTAAATCAATAGGAGAGGTTGTTATAAACACTCCCCTCCCTGCCGTAACTGATGCTCTATTTAACGCAACAGGTCACAGATTTACAACTCTTCCTGTTACTCCTGAACAAATTGCAATGAATATGGACAAAT
>CALWVQ010000067.1 GCA_944385025.1 uncultured Eubacterium sp. | reverse complement strand
CTTGATATTGAAATAAAGAGTATTGATACGGAAAACTCTACTGTTACCGTAAGCGTTACAAACAAAGACTTGTACCAAGCTGCCGGCGATTTTGCTTCACAGCTTAAAGCTGATTATTCCACTTTGCAGCTTTTAAACAAACTTAACGACAACGATTTTCTTGACAGAAAGCTCACTTCACTGTGTGAAGATATAGATAATTGCGAAATGATGCCCGAGCCCACGGAGGTTACATTAAGTATAGAAGCGGGCAAAAAAAATCTTGTATTAATTTTTGACGACGAGGCTGAAAACGCCGTTTCAGGCGGTGCGCTTACAGGCATCAAATCAATATACGGATAAGTAATAAAATTAGTGACATTCGCTTTAATTTGTGATAGAATGTAGTTTGAATAATTTTTGAGGTGTAAATTTATGGCAAATAAATTTCTGACTGCCCTTTTCGGAGACTATTCCAAAAAGGAAGTTAAAAGAGTTAAAAAGACTGCCGACAAGGTAATGGACCTTGAGGAAAAGTACAGTAAAATGAGCGACAAGGAGCTTACCGCTCAAACTGCTTTGCTCAAGGAGCGTCTTGCAAACGGCGAAACTCTTGACGATATTCTTCCCGACGCATTTGCAGTGTGCCGAGAGGGCGCTTGGCGTGTTCTTGGTATGAAGCACTTTTACGTTCAGGTAATCGGCGGTATCGTTCTTCATCAGGGACGAATTGCAGAAATGAAAACAGGTGAAGGTAAAACTCTTGTTGCTACCCTGCCTGCATACCTTAACGCCCTTAACGGCAAAGGCGTTCACATCGTTACTGTAAACGACTATCTTGCAAAGCGTGACAGCGAGTGGATGGGCAAGCTTTACCGTTTTCTCGGCTTAGAGGTTGGACTCGTTATCCACGAAAAGACAAATGCCCAGAGAAAAGAAGCATACAACGCCGACATTACTTACGGCACTAACAACGAAATGGGATTTGACTATCTTCGTGACAATATGGTGCAGTACAAAGAGCAAAAAGTACAAAGAGGCCACGCCTTTGCCATTGTGGACGAGGTTGACTCAATTCTTATTGATGAGGCGCGTACTCCTCTTATCATCAGCGGTAAGGGCGAGCAGTCCACCGACCTTTACAGACAGGCAAACAATTTTGCTAAAACACTTAAAATGGTTAAGGTTGCCAAAATGGACGAAAAGCAGGATACTGAAGAAACCTATGACGGCGACTATGTAGTAGACGAAAAAGCCAAAACCGCCACTCTTACACAGGACGGCGTTAAAAAGGCTGAGGAATATTTCCACATTGACAACCTTATGGAAATGGAAAACTCCACAATTCTCCACCACATTAACCAGGCTATCAAGGCAAACGGCGTAATGCGCAAGGACATTGACTACGTTGTTGCTGACGGACAGGTAAAGATTGTTGACGAGTTTACAGGCCGTATTATGGAGGGCCGCCGATATAACGAGGGTCTTCATCAGGCAATCGAGGCAAAGGAAAACGTTAAGGTTGAGCACGAGAGCAAAACTCTTGCTACAATCACCTTCCAAAACTATTTCCGCCTTTACGGCAAGCTTTCAGGTATGACAGGTACAGCGTCAACCGAGGCTCCCGAATTTTCAGAAATCTACAAGCTGGACGTAGTTGAAATTCCTACAAACAAGCCCCTTGCAAGAATCGACCACCCGGACGTTATTTTCCAAACAGAACGCGGTAAATATATCAACGTTATTAAGCAGATAAAGAAGTGCCACGAAAAAGGGCAGCCTGTCCTTGTAGGTACTATCAGCATTGAAAAGAGTGAGCTCCTTTCAAAAATGCTGAAAAAGGAGCGCCTGCCTCATAACGTGCTTAACGCTAAAAACCATCAGCGTGAGGCTGAAATCATTGCACAGGCAGGTAAGCTGGGCGCTATCACCATCGCTACTAATATGGCAGGTCGTGGTACCGATATTATGCTTGGCGGTAACGCAGAGTATCTTGCAAAGGCGGAAATGGAGAGAATGCAGTTCTCTGACGAGCTTATTGCCGAGGCAACAGGCTTTGCAGAAACAGACAACGAAGAAATTTTAAACGCACGCAAGACTTTCCGTGAGCTTGAGGATAAGTATAAAAATGAAATCAAGGAAGAGGCTGACAAGGTACGTGAAGCGGGAGGACTTTTCATTCTGGGTACAGAGCGCCACGATTCACGCCGTATTGATAATCAGTTAAGAGGACGTGCAGGACGTCAGGGCGACCCGGGTGAAAGCCAGTTCTACCTTTCCTGCGAGGACGACCTTATGCGTCTGTTCGGCGGTGAAAGAATGCAGATGATGATGGGCAGACTCACCGACGACGAAACAGTGCCTATTGAATCCAAGATGATTTCAAAAACAGTTGAATCGTCACAGAAAAAGGTAGAGGGCAGAAACTTCGGTATACGTAAGAACACCCTCCAGTACGACGATGTAATGAACAAGCAGAGAGAGCTTATTTATAACCAGAGAAATCAAGTGCTTGACGGCATTGACCTTACTGACAAGATACTCAATATGCTTGATACAAACATTGACGAAAACGTTAAAAATTACCTTGCAGGCGACAACAAGAAGGACTGGAATATTGCAGGACTTAAAGAAAAGTACAAGGGCTGGCTTACCAAGGAGGACGACTTTGAGGATCTTGACCTTGTAACAGTTGATACTACTATTGACCTTCTCACCGAAAGAGGTCACAAGTGCCTTGAAGAGAAGAAGGAAGCCCTCGGCGACGAAATGTTCCAGGAATTTGAGAGAATGGTACTTCTCAGAAACGTTGACTCTCTGTGGATGGATCATATCGACGCTATGGACGATTTAAAGCAGGGTATCGGTTTACGTGCCTACGCACAGCGTGACCCTGTTGTAGCATTTCGTATGGAATCCTACGATATGTTTGACGAAATGACTGCCGCAATCCGTGAGAACACCGTAAGAATGATGCTCACTCTCGTTCCCAGAAGACGTGAGGACGTGGAGAGAAAGGCAGTGGCAAAGGTAACCGCCACATCTTCAGGAGGAGATGACACTGTAAAATCATCACCTGTAAGAAAGGGCAAAAAGGTTGGTCCTAACGACCCCTGCCCCTGCGGTTCAGGCAAAAAGTATAAAAAGTGCTGCGGCGCTCCCGACAAAATAAATAACGACTAAATAAAAA
>CALWVQ010000066.1 GCA_944385025.1 uncultured Eubacterium sp. | reverse complement strand
TCACGTATTACACGGCTGTTAAAAAATTTTTCTTCTTCAAGTGCAGGCTCGTAAACCACAACCTCAATCCCTTTTGCCTTGATCCTTTTCATAACGCCTTGAACGGAGGACTGTCGGAAATTATCAGAATTCGATTTCATTGTCAAACGGTAAATACCGACAACAGACGGATTTTTCTCAATTATCCTGTCTGCGATAAAGTCTTTTCTCGTAACATTTGAGTCAACTATCGCGCCGATAAGGTTGCTGGGCACGTTTTCAAAGTTAGCTCTAAGCTGCTTTGTATCCTTAGGCAGACAGTATCCGCCGTAACCAAAGCTGGGGTTATTGTAATGATTGCCTATTCTCGGGTCAAGGCAAACACCTTCAATTATTTGTTTTGTATCTAAATCTCTTAACTCTGCATATGTATCAAGCTCGTTGAAGTAAGCGACACGAAGAGCAAGGTATGTGTTTGCAAAAAGTTTTACTGCTTCTGCCTCTGTAGGTTTTGTGTACAAAACAGTTACATTCTCTTTTACGGCGTTTTCCTTAAGCATCATTGCAAATTCACACGCCTGTTCATTCATATTTTCAAATGAACCTACAATTATTCTTGAAGGATATAAATTATCGTAAAGAGCGTGCCCCTCTCTTAAAAACTCAGGGGAAAACATTATTTTGTCATAATTGTATTTGTCTATTATGCTTTTTGTGTATCCCACAGGAATAGTAGATTTGATTACAATGTTTGCTGTGGGATTAACCTGCATAACTGATTCTATAACATTTTCTACTGACGAAGTGTCAAAGTAGTTAAGCTTCGGGTCATAATTAGTCGGGGTGGCAATTATGACGTAATCAGCGTCCTTGTAAGCATTTTGTGCGTCGGTAGTAGCTGTTAAATTCAAATTTTTTGATTTTAAATATTCTTCTATTTCCTTGTCAATGATAGGGGACTTGCCGTTATTGATTAAATCTACTTTTTCTTTGATAATATCAACGGCAGTAACCTGATGGGTCTGTGCTAAAAGTACAGAAATTGAAAGCCCCACATAACCTGTTCCGGCAACTGCAATTTTCATTAGCTGTTATCTCCTTAAAAATAGAACTCTTTATACCATTTAGCGAATTCGCTCAAGCCCTTTTCAATACTTGTTGACGGTTTAAAGTCGAAGTCATTCATAAGGTCTGAAACATCGGCATAAGTTTGATAAACATCACCGGGCTGCATAGGTAAAAATTCTTTGTTTGCCTTTTTATCAATAACGCCCTCTTTAATCAGACAGTTTTCCAAAGTTTCAATGTACGTCATTAAATCTTCAGGCTTATTGTTTCCGATATTGTAAATTTTTGCAGGGTTTTCGCCTTTAGGCGGATTGCAAAGCATATTTTCGATTCCTTGAACAATGTCGTCAATATATGTAAAATCTCTTTTCATATCTCCGTTATTGAAAATTTGAATTGTTTCGCCTTTTATCATTTTGTTTGTAAAGCCGAAATAAGCCATATCCGGTCTGCCGAAAGGTCCGTAAACGGTAAAAAATCTTAGTCCCGTAGTAGGAATGTTATAAAGATGAGAATAAGTGTATGCCATTAATTCATCAGATTTTTTTGTAGCCGCATAAAGGCTGATTGGGTGAGACACGTCATCAGTAACAGAAAAAGGCGTTTTTTCCTGCATTCCGTAAACCGAAGATGATGACGCATAAAGAAGATGCTCGACTTTATTGTGTCGGCAAGCTTCTAAAATGTTAAAGAAACCCACAATGTTTGACTCTATGTAAGCGTCTGGATTTGTAATTGAATATCTTACTCCTGCCTGCGCGGCAAGATTAACTACAATGTTCGGCTGGTATTTTTCAAAAATATCAAAAACAAGAGTTTTATCGGCAATACTGCCCTTAATAAAAGTAAATCCGTTATATTCCTTTAAAATGTCAAGACGTGCATTTTTTAAGTTTACGTCATAGTAGTCGTTCATATTGTCAATTCCGACTACCTCAGCGCCCTTATCTAAAAGCCTTTTAGAAAGAAAAAAGCCTATAAATCCTGCAGCTCCTGTAATGAAATACTTTTTTGATGCGTCCATTTCATTGAATTTTTTCATTTTTTTACCTCTAAAAGTTCGTCAAAAATGTTTCTCCACTTTTCACAAATATTTTCAGATGAAAGCGTTTCTTTTAAGATTGATGCTTTTTCTCCCATTTTGTTTGCTTTTTCGGGATTTTCCGCCATGAAGCACATAGCTTTTGTCATTGCTTCTTTGTCTTTAACAGGCGTAAGAATACCGTTTTCATAGCTTGTAATGTATGCCTTTGCTCCGCCGGGAGGATGATCGGTAGAAATTACCGGAACGCCTATTGCCAATGCTTCAAGCATAGAGTTGGAAAGTCCCTCAAAATTTGAAGGTATTACAAACATTTTTGCATCTATGATTTTACTGTGTACGTCAGGACAAAAACCCTTGAATAAGACCTTATCGCTTATTCCTAGTTGTGTGCTCAGCGCTTTCAATCGTTCTTCGTGACTGCCTTTTCCGTATAGCTCTAACGTGTAGTCGGAGTGTTTTTTTGAAAAATCTGCAAAAGCGTTTACCAAAAGCTCATAGTTCTTTTGTGTTTCAAATCTTCCGAACGAAACCACTGTATTTTTTCTGTTTCCGTTATATCTGTCAGGCAGTCCGTCTTTTAAAGGATTTGGAATTACGTCGCTTTTATTTTTTATTTTGTCGGAAAAATAATCTGCCGCACCTTTTGTTTGAAAAATGATTTTTTTGCAATAACGACAGGAGTAAAGATAATTTCTTATCCTTGAACTTATTTTGCCGTTACATGAGGCAAGAGGGTGATTTCTTTCTGAAACCAAAACCTTGACCTTTAGTGCGAATGACGCCAAAATAGTATACAGATTTTGGTGTGTAAAAAAAGAAACAAAAAGGGCGTTTTTATTGTTTTTCATATATTTCCTGATAAATTTAATTTGTCCTTTTATGTCCTTTTCTTTATCGTTTTTTCTGATTATAATTTCAATGCTGTTATCTAAAGGATAAACCTGTTCATTGCCGTTTAAAAGTAAAAACTTTATGCAATATCCCCTTTGGGTAAGGTAATTGGCCAAATTGCTCATTACACGCTCTGCACCGCCGCCTGACAATGAATTTGTTATAAAAAAAATCGTTTTGCTCATAATATATCCTTTAAAAAAGTTGTTTCAAAATTTTTGCACTTGTTTTCCCAAGTGTATTCGTTTTGAATTTTGTTATATGCATTAATTCCTAATTGTGTGCAAATATCGCTGTGATTTACTAATTTTTCTATTGCACAGGCAAATTCTTTTTTTATGTCGTCAAGGGACTGATTTATATTTACCTTTATGCCGCAGCTTTCGTCAATCAGCAAAT
The DNA here is from genome assembly GCA_944385025.1 of uncultured Eubacterium sp. Lineage (GTDB taxonomy): Bacteria > Bacillota > Clostridia > Oscillospirales > Acutalibacteraceae > Eubacterium_R. The sequence goes on along the minus strand of CALWVQ010000066.1, from coordinate 2,872 downwards.
CTGCACCATTTTGGTTAAATGTAATTACAGGAAGCGCGTTTGACATTGCCTCAAAAAGTACAGTTCCTGTAGTTTCCCTCAAAGACGGAAAAATGAAAATGTCGCAGAAGCTGTAAATATTTTTTATTTCGGTATATGGCACTTTACCTGCAAATGTTACCTTATCCTCAATGCCAAGTTCTTCCGCCTTTTTAATCAGTTTTTCTTTTTCAGGGCCGTCTCCCACAAGCATTAAGTGAAAATCTCTTTTTGATTTGGTAATACTTATTACCTCAAGCAAAAATTCAAGTCCTTTTCTGTATATCATCCTTCCCGCCCAAAGAAGATAAATAGTGTCGTTATTTTTTAAACTACCAGTATCAATAGGAGTAAATTTACTTTTAAAAATACCGTTTTCAGTTAAAAGGCGGCATTTTGCTTTGTTCCTCATCATAGAGGATAAGTATTCCTGCGTTTCCTTATTTGCGGCTAAAACCAAATCAGCTTTATTTAACTTATGCCTGTAAAAAGGATTAATCTTAACAGACATGTTTATAAGTTTTCTGATTTTCTCGCTTTTTTCGTGTCCCTTAATGTATTTTTTAAACGGTTTGGGTGTAAGCTGTGCGCCGCCGACAGGACCGAAAACAAAATGCTTTGCATACTTTCCGGCAGTGCCGACAACTCTGAAATCACCTAAAGTTATATGGTGAACGTAGTCAAAATTATACTGTTTTTGGAGTTTTTTTATAGTCTTTTTTACGCTGGACTGCCACATTATGTAGTATAGAAAATAAAGCTTGCCTTTTTTGTAATAAGGGTTAATGCAGTCGGGAATGTCATGGTAAAAAACCTTAATGTTGTTAATATTGTTTTTAGTCATATACTGCTCAATGTCTTTTCTTGCTTGTTTTCTTGTCAGCAGATAGACTTCGTTGTAGTTCCTCATTGCCTCCGCCCAAGCCCAGCCGCATTGAGCCTCAGAGCCTGCGCTGGGAAATGCCGTAAAGGCGCTGTAAAGTATTCTCATTACTGTTACCCTTGTTCGTTATAATGATTTTATTAATTTTTTTACACTTAACGGTATGTGCTTTTTAATTTTGCTTTTTATTATTTGCTTTTTTCCAACGCTGTTTACAAAATATCGGTGAAATTCCTCATATCCGCCGTTTTTGTAAGCATTCATAATTTGTTCTCTGTTGCCTTTCGGTACGCTTGGCGAAGAAAGTTGTTGATTTTCTTTTGATATCTTATCAAAACTCGACGTGAATAACGACAATCCCTGACCGTAATTTTCTAAAAGGAATTTTCCTTTTTCAGTATTTTGTAGTAAACAGCTGATTCCTTTTTCAGTATCAAATTCAGGTCTTGCGCTGTCAAACAATTTAGGATGTTGTTTTTCGATTCCCCAAAAGTCGCCGATTGTTAAATCAGAAACTCTGTCAGCACGAGCAAACGGACATTCATAACAGCAGTCCCTGTATATATTGCCCTTCAAAAAATTATGATAATATGCGTTTTCTCCATACTGGAAATATTTATCATATTTTTTTCCTTTTGAACTGAAACAAGCTTTAGAAACAAATGTAATTCCCTTTGTCTTATCCCTAAACACAAAGTCAGTAACTTTTGAATTTTCTTTTGATATGTAATCTAAAAAATCGTGAAACATCTGCCTGCTTGGAACGCCGTGACAAATCAAATCAATAGTGTATAGATTGTCGTAATCCCGTGCTAAATATGACTTGAGTGCTGCTGTCTGACAGGGTGTGCCTGAAAATAAAACGTTTTTCTTTTCCTCAAGAAGACTTTTTACTTTAGGGAAAATTTCGTCAGTTTTGCTTTGAACATATTTTGAGCCTAACAGTTTCTTTAAATCGTTAAGGTTATCAGCCGTGAAATGACAGGGATTAAGTTTGTCACCGTCAAAAATCAATGCTGCTCCCACAACAACTCCGCCGTCATTAATAAATTCCGTAGCAATACCTGCAAAAATACCGCCGGATGCTGATTTCATAATATCGGTGTTTGTACTTACTCCTGCGTAACAGCTTTCAGGTTTGTTTAGTAACGGATTGTTTTCAAAAACGCATACATTCAGGCACTTTTTGCAGTCAATACACTTTGTCTCGTCAATAACAGGATAATCAAAGCCGAATTCATTCGCCTTTATTGTAATAGCATTTTTCGGGCATACTGCCTTGCAGGCTCCGCAGCCGCAGCAGCTGTATTCACTTTTAACGAGATTTGAAGTTTTCATATTTAACCCTCAAGCATATTTTTTAAAACGTTTAGTGAGTAGCTGCGCTGTTTTGAAATAATGTCATTTGAATTAGTAAAATCAATAGATTTTTCAATAAAGCTAAAGTCGCTATAGTTGTTCAAAATTCTGTCTGACAGATTAGTAAGTTCAAGTACGCTTTGATTTCTCGTTTTCGTTTCACCGGGTAAAATATCAATAAATTCTGTGTTGAAATTTATTGCAAATGCCGTTCCGTGAAAGGAGTCTGTAATCATATAACGGGCATTTTTTATAAACGATAAAAAATCAGACAAATCAGGAAGATAAACTGCCTTTCCGCACTTAAATACCCTGTGAAAAAGGGGAGTAAGCCTAATCAGTTTTAAGCCGCACTTTTTGGCAAACTCCTTTGCATAACTGTCCATTTGAGGATTGCTGTGAAGCTGATAAAGTAAAACATAATCTGACTTTTTATCTTCTTTTATCAGTTTATTCCATTGCTCTTTGTCTAAAAGAAGGGTGGGGTCAAGCACCTGTTTTGCAGGAAGTCCCATATCGTTTATTATTTCACAGGCGCTTTTCTCACGAACAGTAATATGATTATATTGTGACAAGTAGCTTTTTACTTCATTGCTTTGTTTGTCGATTTTA
>CALWVQ010000065.1 GCA_944385025.1 uncultured Eubacterium sp. | reverse complement strand
AGTCTGATTGATTTGGGGGTAACCTCCAAAAGCTCGTCGTCTGCAAGAAATTCCATACTCTGTTCAAGTGAAAGAGTAGTAGGGGGAACAAGCTTCAGCGCCTCGTCCGAACCGCTGGCACGGGTGTTTGTAACGTGCTTTTTCTTACATACGTTACATACAATATCCTCGTCTTTAGCACATTCGCCTACTATCATTCCCTCGTAAACGTCTACGCCGGGTCCGATAAACAGCTTTCCTCTGTCCTGTGTGTTCCACAGTCCGTAGCCTGTGGTAGTTCCTGTTTCGTGAACAACGATTGAACCTCTGTTTCTCGTGGTAATGTCGCCCTTGTAAGGCTCGTATCCCACAAAAAGCTGGTTCATAATACCGTTGCCGTTGGTATCGGTAAGAAACTCGCTTCTGTAACCGATAAGTCCCCTTGACGGAATCTTAATTTCCAAATGGGTCATACCTGTGGAGCGGGTGTCCATATTTTCAATTTCGCCCTTGCGTGAGCAAAGCTTTTCCATAACAGTGCCCACATATTCCTCAGGCACTTCGATAATTGCCAGTTCAATAGGCTCAAGTGTTTCGCCGTTTGCGCCCTTTTTCATAATTACCTGTGGTCTTGATACCTGAAATTCGTAATTTTCACGGCGCATTGTTTCGATAAGTATTGAAAGGTGAAGCTCACCTCTGCCCGAAACCTTAAAGGTGTCCATACTGTCCGTTTCCTCAACACGCATTGAAACGTTTGTTTCAACCTCTTTAAACAGTCTGTCACGAAGATTTCTTGATGTTACGTACTTGCCCTCACGGCCTGCAAAGGGACTGTCGTTTACAATGAAGTTCATTGAAATTGTAGGCTCGTCGATTTTTACAAAGGGAAGAGGCTCTATGCAGTCAGGGTCGCAGGCTGTTTCGCCTATATTAAGGTCGGCAATACCTGCCACGCTTACCAAATCACCGAATTTTGCCTCGGTGCAGTCAACTCTTTTAAGCCCCTCGAACTGATATATTTTAGAAAATTTAACCTTTTCCTCTGTACCGTCCTGCTTGCAGAGAACATAAGGAGTGTTTACCTTGATTGTACCTCTCTCAACTCTGCCTACGCCTATTCTGCCAACGTAGTCGTCATATTCAAGAGAGCTGAAAAGGATTTGGGCAGGACCGTCAATATCGCCCTCGGGTGAGGGGATGTACTCCAAAATTGCGTCAAGAAGAGGACGCATATCTCCCTCTCTGACATTTGGGTCAAGGCTTGAGTAACCGTCCCTTGCTGACGCGTAAACCACAGGAAAATCAATCTGGTCGTCGTCTGCGCCCAGCTCGATAAACAGGTCGAGAACCTCGTCGATAACCTCTTCGGGTCTTGCGCCGTCACGGTCGATTTTGTTTACTACAACAAGGGGCTTTTTCTTTAAGCCAAGCGCCTTTTTAAGTACAAATCTTGTTTGGGGCATACAGCCCTCAAAGGCGTCTACTAAAAGAAGAACACCGTCTACCATAGTGAGAATACGCTCAACCTCGCCGCCGAAATCAGCGTGGCCGGGAGTGTCTACAATATTGATTTTTGTGCCGTTATAGTGTATTGATGTGTTTTTAGAAAGAATTGTGATACCGCGCTCTTTTTCAAGGTCGTTAGAGTCCATAACTCTTTCTGCTACCTCCTCGTTGTCACGGAAGATACCGCTTTGGTGGAGCATTTCGTCCACAAGGGTAGTCTTGCCGTGGTCAACGTGGGCAATAATTGCAATGTTTTTTATGTCGTTTCTGATACTCAAAATATTCACCTGATTTTTAGTTTTGTTTTGCTGCCTTAAATCCGTCACGAAGTGCAACTGTTCTGTTAAATACAGGCATTTCCTCTGTGCTGTCTATATCCTTGCAGAAATATCCGTTTCTCATAAACTGATATTTTGCGCCGACTTCGCAGTCGCCCAAAGCCTTTTCAACATAACCGTCCTTTTCAATAAGAGAGTCGGGGTTAAGGTTGTCCTCAAAAGAGGTTACGCCCTCCTCGTTGCTGGGGTTTTCCACGTTGAAAAGTCTTTCATAAAGACGGATTTTAGCAGGCACGTTGTCCTTTGCAGATACCCAGTGGATAGTGCCCTTGACTTTTCTTCCGTCAGGAGCGTCTCCGCCCAATGTTTCAGGGTCATAGGTGCAGTGAACACAGCATACCTCGCCGTTTTCGTCCAAATCATAGCCTGTGCAGGTTACGAAATAAGCCTTGTAAAGCCTTACCTCATTGCCTACAAAAAGACGTCTGTACTTTTTGATAGGCTCAATCATAAAGTCGTTTTTCTCAATCCAAAGTTCCTTTGAAAACGGCATTACTCTGCTGCCGTACTCAGGGTGGTCAGGATGATATTCGCACTCAATATCCTCTGTTTTATCCTCGGGATAATTGTCAATAACAAGCTTTATCGGGTCGATAACTGCCATAGCACGAGGACTTGTAGCGCCTAAATGGTCACGCACGCAAGCCTCAAGAAGAGCAAAGTCGATAACGCTGTATGCCTTTGATACGCCTATTCTTTCGCAGAAATCACGGATAGCCTCGGCAGGATAGCCTCTTCTTCTCATACCGCTTAAGGTTGCCATACGGGGATCGTTCCAGCCGTCTACAATACCGTCCTGAACAAGTTTAAGGCACTTTCTCTTTGATGTGAGAGTGTAGTTTAAGTTCATACGGGCAAACTCAATCTGTCTTGGCTTTTCCCAGTCGATAAGCTCGTTTACAAACCAGTCGTAAAGAGGTCTGTGATTTTCAAACTCAAGAGAGCAGAGGGAGTGGGTAACACGCTCGTAAGCGTCGCTTAACGGGTGGGCAAAGTCGTACATAGGATATACGCACCACTTGTCGCCTGTTCTGTGATGATGTGCGTACATAATTCTGTAAATGATAGGGTCACGCATATTAAGGTTAGGTGAGCTCATATCAATTTTTGCACGAAGCACCATTTTGCCCTCGGGAAATTCACCTTTGGTCATTCTTTCAAACAAATCAAGGTTTTCTTCAATAGGTCTGTCCCTGTAAGGAGAATTTTTACCCGGCTCTGTAAGAGTGCCTCTGTATTCTCTCATTTCTTCGGGAGTTAATTCGCAAACGAATGCCTTGCCTTTTTTGATAAGTTTGATTGCACATTCGTAAAGGAAATCAAAATAATCGCTGGCATAGTACACGTTGTCCCAGTCAAATCCCAGCCACTTAATGTCCTCTTTAATAGCGTCAACGTATTCCACGTCCTCTTTTGTAGGGTTGGTATCGTCAAGACGCAGGTTGCAGATGCCCTTGTATTTTTCTTTAACGCCGAAATTAATGCAAATTGCCTTGGCGTGTCCTATATGAAGGTAGCCGTTTGGTTCGGGAGGAAAACGAGTCTGTATTTTGCTGTACTTACCCTCTGCCAAATCCTCGTCAATAAAGTCGTGGATAAAGTTGGAGCTTTCTTTAATTTCTTCTGTACTTGGTGTGTTTTCTGTCGCCATTATATTTCCTCCTTATAATGAGTGATAGCCTTGTCTATTCTCGAAATTACCTCATCTCTGCCTAAAAGGGCAGTGATAGAGAACAGGTCAGGAGTGTTTACTCTGCCTGTCAGCGCCACTCTGATAATTGTTGAAACGTCGCCTACGTGACCCTTGAATGCGTCTGGATTTTGCTTAAATTCCTTAACGTTAGGGGTACAGCCTACAGGCTCACATATTTCCTTGATTTTGTTAAACCAAGCGTCCTTGTCGTCGTTAAGGTCAACCTTGTCTTTGTAAAGCTCAAGAACCTTAACTGCAAGTTCAGGTGTGGCATTTCCCGTTAAGTCATAGCAGGGAACAAAGGTTTCGTTATACATATAACTGATATAGTCCGGTATATCGCTCCACTTTGCAATGTCTTTACGAGGCTTTTTATTTTCACGGTCGATGTTAAGAACTGCCGTGGCATAATCCTTGTCCTTTTCATAAAGAGAGGCAAGCTGAGGATTAAACTCCTTTGCCCACTCATAAGAAAGGCTGAACACCTTGTTCTTATCCATTGTGCTTATAACGTTTTTAGAAACGTCAGTCAGCTTTGCTATGTCAAACAAAGCTCCTGAAACAGACATTTTTTTAGGACTGAAGGGGAACTTGTCAATATCAGCGTCCTTATTAGCTCTGCGCCAGTCCTCAAAATTTGAGTTGGCAATGGTCATTATATATTCGTTTACGCTTTCCTTGGGATACCCCTCCTGTGCGTAAAAGGTAACTGCTGCCTCAGGGTCTTTTCTTTTTGAAAGCTTGCGCTTGCCGCCGTTTTCCTCTTTCATAATCGGAGCAACGTGGGCGTACTTAACAGGCTTAAATCCCAGCACCTTGAAAAGCTGTAAATGAAGCGGTACGGAAGCTATCCACTCGTCGCCTCTGAAAACGTGGGTGGTTCTCATTAAATGGTCATCAACTGCGTGGGCAAAGTGATAAGTGGGGATACCGTCCGTTTTAAGCAGTACCACGTCGATTACGTTTTCAGGCATTTCAATTTTGCCTTTAATTGCGTCGTCAAAATAACATTTTTTATTAATGTCGCCCATAGACTTTAATCTTAAAGTCCAGCTTTTGCCGTCGTTTATATTTTTTTCGATTTCTTCATAGGAAAGGTCGCGGCATTTTGCATACTTGCCGTAATACCCTTTTATATCCTCGTTTTCCTGTTTTGCTCTTAACTCTTCCAAATCCTCGGCGCTGCAAAAGCAGGGATATGCAAGTCCCTGTTCAACAAGGCTTTTTGCATAGGTTTGGTAAATTTCTTTTCTTTTACTTTGATAGTAGGGACCGTATGCCCCTTTTTCTTCGTTTTCACCGATAACGCCCTCGTCTGCCACAACGCCGTAAACGGAAAGGCTTTTAAGCATTGAGCTGATTGCGCCATCAACCTTACGCTTTTGGTCTGTATCCTCAACTCTTACGTAAAATACGCCGTTTGTGCTTTTTGCTGTGGTATATGCAACGATACAGGTGAACAGGTTGCCGAAATGGAGAAAGCCTGTGGGGCTTGGCGCAAATCTTGTTACTCTTGCGCCCTCCTTTAAATCTCTTTGAGGAAAAAGCTCCTCATAATAATCGGGTGTTTTATCTATATCAGGAAAAAGCAGGTTTGCTAATTTAACATTATCAGTCATAGTTCCACCTCATTGTCGAATTTACATAATATTATTGCATATATTATGTAATTAATCAATATAAATGTTGAATTTATTAGGCTTGTATGGTAAATTAAAATTGTAAAAAACAGTAAATAAACTGTGCAAAATAACGGAAAAACAGCAAAACTTCTTAACTTGCGCTGTTTTATACAGAAAGGCGGGGAGTTATGGAGATACCACAGGACCCTTTTATGCTGATGAGTTTTATCAATTTAAAACTGCGTGATTACTATGACAGCCTTGATGCTTTATGTGAAGATTTAGGACTTGATAAAGAACAGCTTTGCGATAAACTGAAAAGCGCAGGCTTTGAGTACAGCGAAGAAAATAAAAAATTTTGGTGAAACCTATTGACAAATCTAAAAAATATGATATAATCCAAATTGTAATCAATACAAATTAACAATAATTACAAAGTGGTGATAGATTTGGAGACAAAGGATATTGCCGTATTGTTTAAGGAGAAGGGATTAAAAGCAACGCCCCAGCGAATTGCTGTTTACAAGTTTTTGGCGGAAAATCCTGTTCACCCCGACGTTGAAACCGTTTATAATCAGGTGATTAAGGAAAATCCAGCTTTTTCAAAAACAACGGTGTATAATTCATTGCAGGCGCTTTCAGACTGCGGTCTGGTAATCCCCGTAATGATTGATAACGAAAAAATCAGATATGACGCCGATACTTCTTTTCACGGTCATTTCAGGTGTGAAAAGTGCGGCAAAATATATGATTTTAAATGCTCTGATGAAAAGGCGCAGGGTATTGACGGCTTTGAAATCAGGCAAAAAGACGTGTATTACAGCGGCTTATGCAGCTGCTGCAAAATATAAATCAAATTTTAATTATTAAAGGAGTTTTTAAAATGGCTAAAAAGTATTATTGTCCCGTATGCGGTTATGAAAGTGATGAACCAATTGAAAAGTGCCCAATCTGCGGCGCAAAGATGGCAGAAAGAGAAAATACAGATGAGATGACTTGGGCTTCAGAACATCAGGTAGGTATTATTGACGGTGTTGACGAGGCTATCGTTCAGGGTCTTCGCGACAACTTCAACGGCGAATGTTCAGAGGTTGGTATGTATCTTGCAATGGCAAGAGTTGCTCACAGAGAGGGCTATCCTGAAATCGGTCTTTACTGGGAAAAGGCTGCTTATGAAGAGGCAGAGCACGCTGCTAAATTTGCAGAGATGCTCGGCGAGGTAGTAACAAGCTCAACAAAGAAGAACCTTGAGATGAGAGTGGCTGCTGAAAACGGCGCTACACAGGGTAAGACTGACCTTGCAAGAATGGCTAAAGAGCAGGGACTTGACGCTATCCACGACACAGTTCACGAGATGGCTCGCGATGAGGCAAGACACGGCAAGGCTTTCGAAGGACTTCTCAAGAGATATTTTGCTGACTAATTTCAGTTTTTACGATTTAAATTACAAATATTACACATACTTTATTTAGGAGGTATTTACTATGGCTAAATATGCTTGCCCTTGCGGCTATGTTTACGACGAAGAATTGGGCGATCCTGAAAACGGCATTGCTCCTGGCACAGCTTGGGCTGATGTTCCAGAAGATTTTGTTTGCCCTGTTTGCGGCTTAGGCAAAGAAGTATTCGTTGAGGAATAAGATAACGATAGGAGAGATACACCTGTTTTTAGGTGTATCTCTTTTTTATGTTGATTAATTAAAGATTTTGTGTTAATATGTCATTTGTCAGAAACGGAGGAATAGTTATGAGTATTGAAATTTCAAATAGCATTAAATACATAGGTGAAAGTGTGCATGACCTTGATTTATTTGAAAGTCAGTATATTGTTCCCAACGGAATGGCATATAACTCCTATGTAATAATTGACGACAAAATTGCAGTGATGGACACTGCCGATAAAATTGTAGGTGACAAGTGGCTTGAAAATCTTAAAAACGCACTTGAGGGCAGAACTCCCGATTACCTTGTAATTCAGCACCTGGAGCCCGACCACTCTGCTCTTATCGAAAACGTATGTAACATTTATCCCGATATGAAGATTGTCTGCTCTGCAAAGGCAAAGGCAATGATGCCCCAGTTTGCAGATGTTCAGGCTGACAGAATTATTGCAAAGGCAGAGGGCGAAACCCTTGAACTCGGCAGTCATACTCTTAATTTTGTAATGGCGCCGATGGTTCACTGGCCTGAGGTTATGGTTTCTTACGAAAGCAGTGAAAAGGTGCTTTTCTCTGCGGACGCTTTCGGTAAATTCGGCGCTCTTGATGCCGACGAGGGTTGGTCCTGTGAGGCAAGAAGATATTACTTTAACATTGTGGGCAAGTACGGCGCCCCTGTTCAGACACTTCTTAAAAAAGCGTCTCAACTTGACATTAAAACAATCTGCCCTCTTCACGGCCCTATTCTTACAGATACAATCGAGGATGTAATTAAGCTCTATAACACTTGGTCATCATATCAGCCGGAGGACGAGGGCGTGTTTATCGCTTACGCTTCAATTCACGGCAACACTGCCAAAGCCGCTGAAAAGATGAAAGAAATCCTTGAGGCAAAGGGATGCAAGAGAGTTGCTATTGCTGACCTTTCAAGAGACGATATTGCAGAATGTGTTGAGGACGCTTTCCGTCACAGCACCCTTTTGTGTATGGCGTCAAGCTACGACGGCGGAGTTTTTGCTCCTATGAGCGACTTTATCCATCACCTTCAGTCAAAGACTTTCCAAAACAGAAAGGTTGCTTTTGTGGAAAACGGCTCTTGGGCTCCCACAGCGGCAAAAACTATGAAAGCCGAGTTTGAAAAGATGAAAAATATTACCTTTGTAGGCGACGTGGTAACAATCAAAACAAGAGTTACCGACGAAAATATCGCCCAAATGGAAAAGCTTGCCGACGAGCTTGTAAAATAAATAAAACAGCATGACCTCTTGGATAATTCCACAGAGGTCATCATATTATTACCGTAAAGAAGAAAAGGGGTGCTTTATGAGAAATTTTGACGACGACTTTTCCGAATACGAATTTTGCAATAAATATCTTGAAGCAGACGAGTATGTTCAGTGGAGAGGCAAGCCTGAAAACGGTTTCTACATAAATTTTTCAAACGGCTTTAGGTGGCTTTTTTCTGCCTTTTGGATGGCGTTTTGTACCTACTTCATTTACCTTGTGATAAGGGAAAGAGAGTCTGTTCAGCTTCTTATTTTTGCGGCGCTTTTTTGGCTTTTCGGCGCATACTTTCTTGTGTGGAAAAACTGCTTTTCATTAGCTTTGAGGTTTAAAACCTACTACGTTATCACAAACAAAAGAGTTATCATAAAAAAGGGCAAGAAAATCAGATTTTATAACGATGAAAATCTGGACTATACCCAGACAACTATGCACCGAAACGGCAACGGCACAATTACTTTCAGCAGGTTGATTTATACTACAAAAACGAAGCTTGTTAAATGCTTTGAGCTTGAAAATACTGCCGATGTTTCGGGCGCTCAAAGAGCAATAAGCTCTTTAACGGGAAACGAAACAAGAGAATATGACAAGGATTATGAAGATGTCAAATTTACGGATATTGCAAATAAATATCCTAAATTTACAAAAGCAAATATGACTATTGCCAAGGGTATCGGAGTTTTTATGCTGGCGGTGCTTGTGTTTATGGCGGTGAAAATGGGAACTGCCGTAAAAGAGGCAGAGGATTATAGAAAAGAAATCAATGAAACTATTTCTTACAGCGACGTGGCAGACGCTGTGGAGGACAGGGGATATAAAACCCGTGACGTCCAGGCTAAGTATGAAGATATGGATATGGTTCACCACTATAAGTCCCTTGCGGGAGTAAAGGACAACAGCTGTTTTGAATTTCATCAGTACACCGAGGACGGCTCTCCCGACGGAGTTTATGATACAATAGTGTTCGGCTTTACAGGCGATACGTCCCCTGATGCAGCAGCCCAGTTTGAAACTCCTCTTGAAAACGGCAAAAAGTTTGAAAAAGTGTATGATGACACACGGTATGTGGTTGCATATAAGGATAACACGGTGGTATATGCCGAAGAACCTGTAAATTCAAACGACGTTGATGAAATATTAGATGAAATAGGATATGAATAATAAATCTCTGTGTATTCACGGAGGTTTTGTATTTTCACCATTTATTTTGCTTAACATATAATATGCAGAGGTGATTTATATGTGTGGTATTGCCGGCATTATTACAGGCAATTATGATTTAAGAGAGAAAAAGCCATTAATAGAACGTGTAAGCAGTACATTAAAAATGAGAGGTCCTGACGCAAAGGGCGAATATGTTACAAAAAACACAGCGCTTATCCACCGCAGATTATCTGTTATTGACGTGGAGAGGGGCGCTCAGCCTATGCACTTCGGTAAATACGTTATTGTGTATAACGGAGAAATTTACAACACGGACGAGGTGCGAAACCTTTTAAAAACTTACGGCTATGAATTTGAAACTCACTGCGATACAGAGGTGGTTTTAAAAGCGTATGACAAGTGGCAGGAGGAAAGCGTCAAAAAACTTAACGGAATTTTTGCCTATGCCGTTTATAACAAGGAGGAGGGCAGCCTTTTCCTTGCCCGTGACAGAATAGGGGTTAAGCCCTGCTTTTATTCTCTGAAAAAGGATTTGTTTGCCTTTGCCAGCAGAATTGAAAGCCTGCTTTGTATACCTGAGATTAAACCTGTGGTGGACGAAAGGGGACTTAACGAGATATTTATGCTCGGCCCTGCCAAGTCCATAGGAAGCGGTATTTTCAAAGACATTCAGGAGCTTCCCCCTGCCAGCTATCTTACCTATAAAAACGGCAGTGTTGATGTTAAAACCTACTGGCAGTTAAAGGCAAGGGAGTGGAATGAAAACCTTGATGAAACCGTGGAGCATACAAAATTTCTTGTTAAGGACGCTATTGAAAGGCAGCTTGTTTCAGATGTAAACCTTGCCACATTTTTAAGCGGCGGTCTTGACTCCTCCATTATTTCAAAAGTTGCGGCAGATAAATACAAAAATCAAGGCAAAATTCTCCAAACCTATTCGGTAGACTATGTGGACAATGATATTTATTTTAAAAAGAGCCTGTTTCAGCCTAACAAGGACTCTGATTATATAGGACTGATGGCGGATTATATCGGCTCAAATCACCATAATATCGTTCTTGAAAACAGCCTTGTGGCACAGGCGCTTAAGCCTGCAACTATTGCAAGAGGAGTGCCTGCCTTTGCCGATGTTGACTCATCTCTCCTGCTGTTTTGCAAAGAGGTAAAAAAGGACGTTACGGTGTGCCTTTCAGGTGAATGTGCCGACGAGATTTTCGGCGGATACCCTTGGTATCACCGAAAGGAAATTCTTTTTGAGGACTGCTTCCCGTGGGCAAGGTCAACCGCCGCAAGACGAAACATTTTAAAGGACGGATTTTTGCCGAGGGGTGAGGAGTATATTGATAATGCTTACAGAAACACTCTGCAAAAAACCTCATATCTTCCCCAAGACAATAAGACGGAAAGACGTATGAGAGAAATGTTTATGCTTAATCTTGACTGGTTTATGCAGACTCTTCTTGCCCGAAAAGATGTTATGAGTATGGAAAGCTCCCTTGAGGTGAGAGTTCCGTTTTGCGATTACAGGCTTGTGGAGTACGCCTACAATATGCCTTGGTCTATGAAGGCTCTTGACGGCAGAGAAAAGGGAATATTGCGCAAAGCCTTTGAAAACGATTTGCCTTATGAGATAGCATGGAGAAAGAAAAGTCCTTACCCTAAAACACATAATCCCGTTTATTTCAAATGTGTTTGCGATTTGGTTAAATCGGCCCTTGAAGATAAGGAAACGCCCCTTAACGAGATGATAGACAAAACCTCCGTTTATCAGCTTATGGAAAATCCCGACGGTATGACGGAGCCGTGGTACGGCCAGCTTATGCAGGTGCCACAGGTGCTTGCATATATCTATCAGATATACGTTTGGATTAAAAATTACAATGTTGAGTTTGAATACTGATTGTGTTATACTGTAAATGAATTATTTTATAAGGAAGTACAGCGATGACAAATCAGGAATATATAAAAGCTATTGATATGCGCCGTTCAAGAAGAACTTACCGCAATCATTCTCTTGACGAGGACACAAAACAGGTTATTAAAAATCTTGTAGACATTGTAAATGAAAAAGCAGGAACGCAGATGATTTTTATCGACGACCCTACTCCCGCTTTCAAGCTGTTTACAGGTAAATTTTGCGCTATCGCTCTTTGCGGCGATGATTCAGAAAAAAGCTTGATTAAAAGCGGCTATTACGGCGAATCAATCGTTTTGCAGTGCGTTTATCACGGTCTCGGCACCTGCTGGGTAACAGGTACTTATGACGAGAATAAAATTCTGCAAATAACTAAGATTCCTCAAAAAACACGCCTGTACGGCTTAATTGTTATCGGCAACGTTAAGGATACTTTGAGTTCAAAGGAAAAGATTATGTATAACGTTACCCATAAAAAGAATAAGCCGTATCAAAAGATGATTGAGGTGTGTGATGAAAAACTGCCTCCCTACTACGTTGAGGCTATGAAACTTGTGGAAAAGGCACCCTCTGCCGTAAACGAAAGACCTGTTAAGTTTAGGTATGAAAACGGCGTTATGTCCGCCTATGTAGAGGATCCGTATTCCGAAAAAAGTCTTGATTTCGGTATTGCCCAGCTTCATTTCTGTCTTGGTGCCGCAAGTATGGGCGTAAAGGGTGAATGGGATTTTAAAGGAAGATTTTGCACAGAGGACACCAAGAAAATTAAATTCCCGCAAAATGTAGTGGAGGAAAATGAAAATGAGTGAAAAAACTGTGGAAAAGAAAAAATGGAGTAAAAAAAAGAAGATAGTCGTTATTTCTCTTTCGGCAGTCGGCGTCTTGCTGGTGCTGGCAATTATCGCAGGAGTTATTGCTCTTAACTGGTACTGCAAAACTCCCGATTTTGAATTGCAGAAAACAAGTCAAAGCGTTACCCTTGTGGCTCACAGAGGATACAGAGCTGTCGCTCCCGAAAATACCGCTCCTGCATTTGAGGAGGCAGGCAAGGCAGGTTTTTGGGGCGCAGAGTGCGACATTTACAGAACTAAAGACGGCGTATGGGTTGTAACACACGACAGCAACAGCTACCGTATGACAGATAAAATGAGCTGGATAGAAAAGAAAACCTACGACGAGCTGAAAGAGGAAAAAATCGACAACGGCGCAGGTATTGAAAACTATCCCGATTTGACCATATGCTCTTTTGAGGAGTATTTGCAGATTTGTAAGGAGTACGGTATGACTGCCGTTATTGAGCTTAAAGGCAAAAATAATACGGAGTATTACAGCGACGTTACAGACCTTGTTGATAAGTACGGCGTTGACGCTGTTTATATCTCCTTCCACTTTGAAAATCTTGAAAAGATAAGAGCACTTACAGACGCACCGAT